>NZ_JBHYIK010000010.1:22477-68668 GCF_042739735.1 Amycolatopsis sp. NPDC059027
CGGGGGTCCGCCCGCGCGCGAGTCGTTTCTGTGGGGGTGTGGGGGCCTGGCCGTCGCGGGGGCGCCGCGGTGCTGCCGCGCCCCCCGCACCCCCCCCCCCCCCCCCCCCCTTCAGCACGCTTGGGGTCAGTCGCCAGGCAGGGCCTTGGCGGCCTTCTTGCGAAGCTTCTTCGCGCGCTTCTCGGCCTTCTTGCCGAGGTCTTCCGAAAAGTCGCCGGCCTTCTTCGCGGCGCGACGCGCACGCCAGCCCACCGACGGCTTACCCGCGGTGTCGCCGATCGCGAGCAGCAGCCCACCGGCCAGACTCGCGTTCTTGATGAACTGAATCTGTTGCTGCTGCTTCTCCGCCGGGTCCTTGCTCTCCCAGAACCGGTGCCCGGCCAGCGTCGTCGGCACGAGACTGCCGAGCAGGGCCAGCGACGCCAGGCGCGGCGCCTTGCCCGCGGCGAGCGCGAGCCCGGCGGTCACCTTCACTGCGGCGTCGATCCGGACGAGGGTCGCGGGATCACGCGGCACGGCGTCCGGGACGATGCCCTCGACCTTGTCGAACGTGTCGGTGAGGAACGGTTCGACGGCCTTCGCGTGCCCCTGGGCGTCCCTCAGCGCACCGATCCCGCCGAAGATGAAGATCGAGGCGAGCAGTGGTCTTGCCACACGGCGGAGTATCACGGTCCTTGCCTTCCTTGTTCCGAAGCCTGCAACGCGAACCTACGCCCTGAATGCCCCCACAGCCCGGCACCAAACCGGTACTAGCGGCCTATGTCCGAATATTGCTCCAGCCCTAGATAGCGGTAGACGGCGTTAGCGAGCGAGATAGAGCACTAGCGGCACGAGGGTTGACTTTGACGTTACGTCAACTTTTAACCTGGTTTCACCGACGAGATCAGGAGGGAGGCGGGCAGATGACGCGGTCGGAGTGGTCCATCCAGGACCTCGCCAAGTCCGCCGGGACGACGAGCCGGACGTTGCGCCACTACGGCGCGATCGGCCTGCTCGAGCCCAGCCGGATCGGCGGCAACGGCTACCGCTACTACGACGAGCACTCGCTCGTCCGGCTGCAGCGGATCCTGCTGTTGCGCGAACTCGGCCTCGGCCTGCCCGCGATCGCCGAGGTGCTCGACGGGCAACAGGACCGCGTCGCTGCCCTCGAAACGCATCTGGAGCTGCTGGAACAGGAACAGCAGCGGCTGGCGCGACAGATCGAGTCGGTCCGCACCACGGTGAAGAAACTGAAGGGAGGTGAACGACTCATGGCCAACGAAGTGTTCGAGGGATTCGACCACACGAAGTACGAGAAGGAGGTCACCGAGCGCTGGGGCGCCGACGCCTACCGCAAGAGTGCCGACTGGTGGCGCTCGCTGAGCGACGAGCAGAAGAAGGCGTTCCAGCAGGAGCAGCTCGACATCGCGGCAGCGTTCGGCGAGGCGCACTCGACCGGACTGCCGGTCGACGGCGCCGAGACACAGGCGATCACGCAGCGGCTGTACGAGTGGCTGCGGCCCGCGGCGTCCTCGGTGTCGAAGTGCTACTTCGCCGGTCTCGGCCAGCTGTACGTCGACGACCCGCGTTATGGCAAGTACGACGAGAAGTACGGCGCGGGCACGGCGGAGTACATCCGCGACGCGATGCGTGTCTACGCCGAGCGGAACCTGACCGACTAGACAGGTCAGGGGGCGGGGCTGCAGACCCGCCCGTCTCCCGCGAACGGCGGGTACTCGTCCATCCGGGCCAACCTGGCCAACACGCGCTAGGTCCGTATCCGCAAATATCGGGCTCACGCTAGATACCCCGATAACGTGGCAGAGTGGACCCGATCCGCAATCCCTTCGCCCCGGGCGCCGGTCAACGGCCGCCCGAGCTGGCAGGCCGCGAACGCGAGCTGAAAGCGTTCGAGGTGGTGCTGGAGCGGGTCGCGCGCGGACGCCCCGAACGCAGTCTGGTCCTGACCGGACTGCGCGGGGTCGGCAAGACGGTGCTGCTCGGCGAGCTGCGCTCGATGGCGATCAAGCACGGCTGGGGCGCGGGCAAGATCGAGGCACGACCGGACGCGGAGCTGCGGCGGCCGCTGTCGGCGGCACTGCACCGGGCGATCCGGGATCTCGCGGTACGGCACCGCGCGCCGGACCGCGTCGAAGATGTGCTCGCCGTGCTCAAGGCGTTCGCACTGCGCGCCAACAAGGCCGACGCGAAGCTCCGCGACCGCTGGCAGCCCGGCATCGACGTTCCGGCCGCGCAGGGCCGCGCCGACTCCGGCGACATCGAGATCGACCTGGTCGAGCTGTTCACCGACGTCGCCGAACTCGCCGCCGACGTCGGCACCGGCGTCACCCTGCTCATCGACGAGATGCAGGACCTCCAGCCGGACGACGTCTCGGCGCTGTGCGCGGCCTGTCATGAGCTGTCGCAGTCCGGGGCACCGCTGGTCGTGGTCGGGGCCGGGCTGCCCCATGTACCCGCGGTGCTCTCGGCGTCGAAGTCGTACTCCGAGCGGCTCTTCCGCTACGCGCGGATCGACCGGCTCGACCGCGAGTACGCCGACATCGCGGTGATGGCGCCGATCGAGCGCGAGGACGCCGGGATCGAGCCCGAGGCGCTGGACGCGTTGTTCGACGCCTCGGGCGGCTATCCGTACTTCATCCAGGCCTACGGCAAGGCGGCCTGGGACGCGGCCCCGGCCGATCCGATCACCGTCAAGGACGTCCAGGTCGCCGCCCCCGAGGCCGAAGCCGAGCTCGCCGTCGGATTCTTCGGCTCGCGCTACGAACGCGCGACCCCGGCAGAGCGCGAGTACCTGCTCGCGATGGCCGAGCTGACCCAGGGCCGCGACGAGGCGGCAGGCACCGCCGATGTGGCCGTCTACCTGGGCCGTAAGCCTTCGTCATTGTCACCGGCGCGGGACAGCCTGATGAAAAAGGGCCTGGTGTATTCGGCCGAGCGCGGGCAGATCGCGTTCACGGTGCCGCACTTCGGCCACTACCTGCTCGGCCGCGACTGAGCTTCCCGTACCTCTCTCACGGAGTATGCGCCTGCCTAAGGCTCTATAGCTTGAAAGCTAGAGATACTTAGACAGCTCTAGGCCGTTAGCGAAACGTGACCGGCGACACGAAGTCTCTCCGGCGATAAGCCAAGTTTGCCTACGATTCATCGGCAAGTGCGCCATATCACCGTCGATTCGTTCGCTTCCTTGTGAAAAAAGGTGCATACTAGAGACACAGCAACCGAGACCCTCGAAGGGGATGCAGAAACCGATGAACAACATCGCCGCCAAGCTCCGTGCCCGCCGCGCCGAGGCTCGCACTCGCCGGGCGCTGAACCGGGCGATTGACACCGCGGCCACCGCGACCGTTCGTCAGGAACTGATCGCCATCGCTCAGGCGCGCCAGGGCTACATGCGCTGACGCGTCACCCACGTAGTCGACACCCATTCGAGTGACCTACACCACATAGTGCTCAGGGTGTAACGCCACAGAAAGTTGTGTCGATACCCCCTACGACCCCGTGATGCTGGCGGACCCCCGACCTGGCAGCATCACGGGGTTTCCATATGTCCGGGTGGACGTGCAAGAACCCGGCAAATGAGTTGCTCATGGCCACCATCCGGAGTAATGATTGACCGCGTCAACGAATTTGTTGAGGTGGTCAGTGAACGACACGCAGCTTGCCGACCGGGTCGCCACGGTCCGCGCCTTCAACCGCCTGTACACCGGGGTCATCGGCGTTCTCGACGAGGGACCAGCCGACGCCGAGTACTCGCTGAGCGAAGCGCGGGTGCTGTTCGAACTCGCCCAGCACGACCAGGTCTACGTCACCGACCTGCGCAAACAGCTCGATCTGGACGCCGGGTACGCGAGCAGGCTGCTCGCCAGGCTGGAGACCCGGGGGCTGGTTGTCCGGGAACGCTGCGACGAGGACGGCCGCCGCCAGCTCGTCCGGCTGACCCCGGCGGGCACCGACGCGTTCGCGATGCTCAACGAGCGCAGCTCCCAGCGCATCGGCGGACTGCTCGAACAGTTCCCCGACGAGGACCAGCGACGGCTGCTCGGCGCGATGGACACTATCGCCGGAGTGGTGCGCGGGCGCCCCGCAGCGCCTTCGCTGGTTTTACGGTCCCCACGTCCGGGTGACCTCGGGTGGGTGGTGCATCGTCACGGAGCGTTGTATGCCCGGGAGTACGGGTTCAACGACCGGTTCGAAGCACTGACCGCGCGGGTCGTCGCGGATTTCGCCGACCGTCGCGACGATCCCGGCCAGGCCGGGTGGATCGCCGAGGTCGACGGCGAGCGGGTGGGCAGTGTCTTCTGCATGCGCGCCGAGGACCCGCAGGTCGCGAAGCTCCGGTTACTGCTCGTGGAGCCGAGCGCGCGTGGTCTCGGCGCAGGCAAGCGGCTCGTCGGCGAATGCGTGGAGTTCGCCAGGGCGACCGGATACACGGCGATGGAGCTGTGGACCGTCTCGGTGCTCACGGCAGCCCGCGACATCTACCGCAAGAACGGCTTCCAACTGGTCGGCGAGGAGCCGACCGAGAACTTCGGGCCGAAGCTGATCGGTGAGACCTGGCGGTTGGAGCTGTGAGATGTTCGTCGTCTACTGCGCCGAATGCGATCGCCGGACCCTGCTCGGCGTGGACGAGGTCGACTGGGTCGAGAACCTGACCCCCGGCATGATCTCGGTGTCCGGGCACTGCCCGCGCGGGCACGAGGTGGTCGTGCTGACCGGCGACGCCTTCACCCCGCACGAGGACCCACGCTACTACGGACCCGCGCCGCGGCTCTGGACGAAACCGCTCAGCCGCGTCCGCGCGCTCTTCGGCCTGCTGCTGGCCAGATTCGAGGTCCGGCGTGACCTGCCGGGCCCGTTCTACCGGTACTGATCCGGCTCACGACTCGCGCGGCAGCCTGCCCAGCAGGTAGAACTCGGCGTTGGGCCGCAACGCCGTGAGGTGCGCGAGCCGGTTCGACATCGCGAAGAGCGCCGTGATCGCGCCGACGTCCCAAATCTCGTCGTCCGTCAGGCCCGCCTCGCGCGCGGCGTCGATGTCGGCCTCGCCGAAGAGCGCGGAATCCTGGGCCAGTGCGAGCGCGAGGTCCACGATCGCCCGGCCGCGTTCGTCGAGTTCGACCTGCCAGGGGTTGCTCGACACCCGGTCCGCGAGCTGCGGGTCCTTGGCGCGGACACGCAGGATCGCGCCGTGCGCGACGACGCAGTAGGTGCAGTGGTTGGCGCCCGAGGTGGCGACCACGACGAGTTCGCGTTCGGCCTTGCTCAGCCCGTCGGAGCGGTCCATGAGCGCGTCGTGATAGTCGAGGAAGGCCCGCAGTTCGGCGGGCCGATGCCCGAGGGCGCGGAAGATGTTGGGCACGAACCCGGACTTCCGCGCGATCTCGCCGACTCGCTCGCGCAGGTCCTCGGGCAGGTCTTCGAGGTCTACCACCGGAAACCGGCTCACCGACTCGCTCATGGGTCCCACGCTAGTCGCCCGGACGCCGTGAAGGCCTCCTTACCGGCACTGGTTGCCGGTAAAGAGGCCTTCACGGACTGTCCTCTGTGGACTAGTGGACGCCGATGGGGCGGAGGTCCTTGTCGTGCTCGTCGGCGTGGTAGTCCTCCGGCTCGGTCTGGTCCGTGCCGTTGACGACCTTCAGCTGCCGCGCGATGACGGTGACGATCACGGCCACCACGATGTTCGCGATCAGCGCCACGAACCCGGGGTAGATCTGCACGGCCGAGCCCGCGAACGGGTGCCAGCCGAAGATCGACAGGTCGCCCATCGGCAGCGCCGAACCGCCGAAGTGCTTCTTGCCGTTGGCCGGGTTCGGGATGCCGTAGAGCATGATCAGGCCCCAGCCCATGCCGACGACCCAGCCCGCGATCAGGCCCCACCGGTGGAACCACCGGGTGTACAGCGAGAGCGCCACCGCCGGCAGGGTCTGCAGGATCATCACCCCGCCCATGAGCTGCAGGTCGATGGAGAACTGCGGGTCGATGAACAGGATGAACGCGACCGCGCCGAACTTCACGATCAGCGAAGCGAGCTTCGCCTGCTTCGCCTCCTGGCCCGGCGTCGCGTTCTTCTTGATGTACTCCTTGTAGATGTTGCGCGTCCACAGGTTCGCCGCGGCGATCGACATGATCGCGGCGGGCACCAGCGCGCCGATCCCGATCGCGGCGAAAGCGATGCCCGCGAACCAGGACGGGAACTGGGTGTCGAACAGCACCGGCACGATGGTGTTGCTGTCCGGTTTGCCGGTCGCGTTGTTGTTGATCGGCTTCACACCGGCAGTGATCGCGACGTAGCCGAGCAGCGCCAGCAGGCCGAGCAGCAGCGAGTACGCCGGGAGCGCGACCATGTTCCGCTTGATCACGCTGCGCCCGCGCGAGGCGAGGACGCTGGTGAGCGAGTGCGGGTAGAGGAACAACGCCAGCGCCGAGCCGAGTGCGAGCGTCGCGTACTGGAGCTGGTTGTTCGAGGTCAGCAGGACCGACCCGGACGGCTTCCCGGTGGCCGGGTTCGGCTTGGCCAGCTTCGCCGCCGCGGAGTCGAAGATGTGCGACCAGCCGCCGAGCTTGATCGGCAGGTAGATGATCGCCACCAGGATCACGATGTAGATCAGGATGTCCTTGACGAACGCGATCAGCGCGGGCGCGCGCAGGCCCGACTGGTAGGTGTAGAGCGCCAGGATCACGAACGCGATCAGCAGCGGCAGGTGCCCGACGATGCCGGAACCGTTGAGGCCCATCGTGCGCAGCACCGACTCGAGGCCGACGAGCTGCAGCGCGATGTAGGGCATCGTCGCGACGATGCCGGTGATCGCGACGAGCAGCGCCAGCGTCGGCGAGCCGAACCGGCCGCGGACGAAGTCGGCGGGGGTGACGTACCCGCGCGACCGCGAGACCGACCACATGCGCAGCGCCGGGAGCAACACGATCGGGTAGACAATGATCGTGTAAGGCAGAGCGTACATGCCGAGCGCGCCGGCGCCGAACATCAGCGCGGGCACCGCGACGAAGGTGTAGGCCGTGTAGAGGTCACCGCCGAGCAGGAACCAGGTGATCCACGAGCCGAACTTGCGCCCGCCGAGACCCCATTCGTCGAGATGGTCGAGCGTGTTGCCCGCCTTCCACCGCGAAGCGACGAAGCCGAGCACCGTCACCAACAGAAAAAGAAGGGTGAAAATGACCAGCTCCGGCCATTGCAGGTTGCTCATTCGCCGCTCCCCGCGTCGAGGTCGTCCACACTCAGCCGATCCGGCTCGTCACTGACCGGTTTTCCTTTGGTGGCCCAGTAGACGATCGCGGTGCTGAGCACACCGACGAGCACCATCGCGAACTGGAACCAGTAGAAGAACGGCATCCCGAACAGCCGGGGTCCGTCCAGATTGAACAGTGGTGTGACCAGCACCAACAGCGGGACGATCAGGAGCAGGTTCCACGGGCTGAACTGGAACCCGCGCACCTTCCCGCCTTGTTTGGCAGACGACATCAGACCTCACCTAACACTCGCGCGACACCGCGTCCGCACGACACTAGAACCTGGGTACGACATCGTCACCCCAGTCCGGTATCGATTCGATCAGTGATGGTGACGATGCCGACGAAGGGCGGTTGCCGCCTCTGCCCCCGACGGATATCAATAGCCAGAGATTCCGACACAAAGGGGCATCCGGATGACGAAACTCCGCTATGCGGTGGTGATCCCGGCCGTGGCCGGCACCCTGCTGGCCGGGTTCACGCCTGCCTTCGCGGGCGAGGAGGCGAAGCAGCCTCTGAACTCCACGAACATTCCAGCGCAGTACGCGAACCAGAAGCTGGCCTGGCACAAGTGCACGTCGAGCGAGCTGCCGACACCGCCGCCGCCGGGCGCCGAGGACATCGAATGCGCGACCTACCAGACGCCGCGCAACTGGTACCGCGCCGACGACAAGATCGACCTGACCATCGCCGTCAGCCGCCTCAAGGCGACCAGCGGCAAGGCGACCGACAGCGTGGTCACCAACCCGGGCGGTCCCGGCGCACCCGGCCGCAACTTCCCCGCCCGGTTCCGTAACCAGGCCAAGCTGCGGGCCAACCAGGAAATCGTCGGGATGGACCCGCGGGGCACCGGCAAGAGCACGAACATCACCTGCGGTGGCGCCATCGGCACGGGCAGCGACCTCGACCCGCGGGACCGCCGCAAGGAGAACCTCAACCTGATCCTGGACGCCACGCGGTACGCGGCGCACTCGTGCCAGGTCAAGTCCGGTGAGCTGGGCCCGCTCATCAACACCGACCAGACCGTGCGCGACATCGATCTGCTGCGCGTCCTGCTCGGCCGCGACAAGATCAACTGGGCTGGTTACTCGGCGGGTACCTGGCTGGGCGCGCACTACGCACAGCAGTTCCCGACCCGCACCGGCCGCTTCCTGCTGGACTCCTCGACGGAGTTCACCACGACCTGGCAGAAGTCGTTCGACTGGCAGCCGCTCGGCTTCGAGCGCCGCTTCCGGCAGGACTTCCTGCCGTGGCTGGCGAAGTACGACAAGCTCTACCACTTCGGCACCACCGGCGAGGAAGCTCGGCAGACCTACGAGCAGGTCCGCTACGCGCTGACGCAGCACCCGGTGACGCTGGACGGCACCACAGTGTCGGCCAACGCGCTCGACTCGTTCATCGCGAACCAGCTCTACAACAAGCGGAACTTCGTCCCGCTGGCCCAGTACCTGGTCAACGTCCGGACGCTGACCCAGGGCGGCGCCTCGCAGCAGCAGAAGGCCGAGGCCGCGAAGCAGGTCAAAGCCAAGGTCAACGACAAGGTGGTTGGCCCGCAGCCGCTGATGGTGCCGAGTGACGGCGACGCCTACGACGCGAGCTTCTGGACCATCCCGTGCAACGAGGGACCGTGGACCGGCAGCCCGAACAGCGCCATCCGGCAGTCGCAGAAGCTGATCGACCAGCAGAAGCCGCTGCTCGGCGCCGGCTGGTTCATCCAGCCGTGCCTGTTCTGGAACAACCCGCCGGCCCCGCTGCCGCCGATGACCGGCAAGGGCGTGCCGCCGGTACTGATCGTCGAGTCGGAGCACGACCCGGCGACGCCGATCGAGGGCGCGCAGCGAGCGCACAAGGCGTTCGAGAACTCGCGCATGATCACCGTGACCGGCGAGGGTGACCACGGCATCTACGCCGGCGGCAACGCGGGTGTGGACAAGGTGGTGGAGGACTACCTGGTGGACGGGAAGGTCCCGAACGACCAGAAACTGCCCGGTGTCCCACTTCCGGTGCCTGCCGGCGCCTGAACCCCCTAGGGATTGTGGCCCCGTCGAGCTTCGGCTCGGCGGGGTCTTTCCACATGGGCTTTTCACACCTGTGCACAGAGTTGTCCACAGGGGGTGGATAACTCTGGTGATCGTTGGGGTGGTAGCGGGGTGGTATTACTATTGGCCCCATGGTGCGTGTACCGCTGACGGACGAAGAGCGCGAACGTGGCGAGCGGCTGGGGCTGGCCCTGCGCGCCGCGCGGGCAGGGCGCAGCATGGCCGACGTCGCGGCGGAGGCCGGGATCTCGGTCGAGACGCTGCGCAAGATCGAGACCGGGCGGATCCCCACACCGGCGTTCTTCACGGTCGCCGCGATCGCGGACGCCGTCGGCCTCTCGCTCGAAGAGCTGCGAGTGGCTACCGAGCCGCCGAGGCCGTCACTGTCCCAGGCGAGTTAGGCCGCAGCCGCTCCAGGATCTTGTTCCGGTCGTTCAGGAAGGCGAAGCCGGGGAGCGGGATCTCGTAGGAGTAGAGCAGCCGCTCGAGGTCGGCGAACTCGTCGGTGCTCAGGTTCAGGTCGACGCTGACGGCATGCGCGGCGAGGACGTCGACGAGTTCCTCCCACTCGCCCGCCCACAGCAGCGCGCGGTAGTGCGTGAAGTCCGCCGCCGGGATCCGGTCGGCCAGCTGGTCGAGCACGCGGTCGGCGTAGTAGGTGATCCGGCTGTCGGTGAGGTCCTCCAGCGTCGGATTCGCCGGGTCCTTCGGGGTGTCCGGATTGCGCACGACGCCGGGGCCGCCGACCGGATAGGCGGTCCGCACCTGGCCGTCCTCGTCGGCCAGCACCACGACGTGGACGCCGTAGCGTTCCCCGGCGCAGCGCCAGCGGCCGTTGTGCTGGCGGCGACGTGGCTCGCCGGGAAGGTTCGCGACGTCCTCGATCACCGCGATGATCTGCCGGTCGCTCCAGCCGTACGGGAACTCGCTGGTTCCCCGGCGTCCGACGCCCGGTGCGTGCCCGCCACCCACGCGCTACTCCTCTCGTCGCAGAGAGGGTAGCCCGCGAACGGCCGTGAAGAATGCCCCGAAAGCGGGAACGGGACGGGCCTAGCCCTTCACGGAGAGCACCAAAATGCCGATGACCAGCACATCGACGCCGCGGACGAACTGCCGCGCCATGCTGAAACCTCGGCCGTCCGTGTAGTCCATTTCCTTCCGGGTCACCGCGCGCAACACGGCCAGTACCGCCAGTGGCACCGCGAGCCAGACGATGACCGGGACTGTGGCGCCCACCAGCAGGGATACCGCCACGAGCAGTGCCGACCAGCCGAGCGCGAGGATCGCGAGCAGCAGGCCGTGTGTCACGCGCAGTTCCCAGTCGGACGTCGCGAGCCAGCGGCGGCGGCCGGGGTTGCGCCACAGCACCCCGAGCCCGCCGCCGAACGGCACCAGTGCGATGAACGCGCCGAGCCCGACCAGGATGGCCGCGGGCAGCGTGGGTACCGCGACCCTGGCGACGGCGACCCCGAGCGCGAGCAGGACCGCGGCGCCGAGATACCGCGTCCGGCCGGCGAAACCGGCCCACGCCAGGCGCAGCGCGGTCGGCCGGCGCAGCGACAGCCGTCCGACCGGGGCCGACTCGGGCAGGACGAGCATCGGGTCCATGAACGTCACCGCGACGGCACGCAGCACGCGGACGTTCCAGCCCTCGACCAGCGTCAGCCGTCCGGCTCCGGTGACCGGCTCGCCGCCCAGCGCGAGGCCGCACGCGACGATCAGGACACCACCCGCGACGTACTGCACGGTCAGCGGGCCGAGCGCGGCCGCGGCGATCACCAGCCCGGTCACCGCGAGCACGAGCGGGCCCGCGACGTCGGCACGGAGCGCGGTACGGCGCGCCGTCGCGAAGATGAGCACCGCGCATGCGGCCACCAGCGCGACACCGGCGGTCCACACGTCGCGGCCGCCGCCTCCCGCGGCGACGACCAGCGCGACGGCGTAGCCCGCGGCGAGCACGACCGCCGACCACACGACCAGGAGCCGGGCGCCGACCACCCGGCGCCGATCGGCGCGGGCGAAGTCCAGCCAGGTCAGTTCGGCCGGTTCGGCCCAGACGAACCCCCGCCGCAGCAGCACCCGCCAGGCGAAGGCCAGGCAGATCGCGAACAGCCCCAGCACCGCCGGAAAGTCCGCTGTGGACTGTCCGAAGAGGATTCGATGCCATCGGTCGAGGTTGAAGAAAGCGGTGAAGAGGAAGCCGAAACCGAACAACGCGTAGAAGGTTCCGTAGTCCCCGCTGAAGATCCCGCCGAACCGCCGCCTTCCCGGCACACGCGTGCGGACGCCCACTGTTGCTAATCCGACTAAAAGTAGGCGGACCCCGGGCAATAGGTAACCGTTGCTACGCAAGCCGGATAGCCGTGACTGTAGTCGGATTAGCAATGAACGGCACAGCGTCACCATCAGAACAGCTCTAGGACGCTGTCCGCGGCTTCGAGCAGCGGCGGATGGTGGGTGGCCAGCACGACGGCCGCGCCCGCCGCGGTCGACCGGCCGATCAGCTCGACCAGCCACTCCTTGCCCGCGACGTCCAGCGCACGCTCGGGCTCGTCGAGGATGAGCACCTGATGCGGCCGCGCCGTCGCGCCGAGCAGCAGGAGACGGCGGCGCTGGCCCGCGGAGAAGCTCCCGGCGGTGACCTCCGCCCGCTCTTCGAGCCCAGCGTCGGCGATGAGCGCGCGGAAGTCGCCGAGGTCTGCGCCGAACGTCCCGGCAAGCAGCTCCAGGTGCTGCACCGGGGTCAGCTCCGCGAAGAAGTCCGAGTCGTCGAGCAGCACGGACACCTTGCGGCGGAAGGCGACCTTGCGCTCGTCCGGCGGAGCGCCGTCGACGAGCACCCGGCCGCGCTGGGGTTTCTGCATCCCGTACAGACAGCGCAGCAGTGTCGACTTGCCCGCCCCGTTCGGCCCGACGATCACCGCGCATTCGCCGGGGTCGACGGAGAAATCCAGCTCGTCGAACAGCCAGACGTCCCCGGCGCGGACGCCGATCGCCCTCGCGTCGATCATCGGCCACGCACCAGTTCGAGCACCGGCGCCAGCCGCGCGGCATGGCGTTCCAGCACGCTGAAATAGCTGATTCCGAAGCGTGTCCGCGTGGCGACGAGTTGCTCGGCGATCTGGTCCGGCGTACCGACCAGCACGGTCGGCACGTCCGCCAGCTGTTCGATGGTCAGCTCTCCCTTGATCCGCTCGCGTACTTTTTCCAGCCCTGCCTGGCGATCGCCGGTCACGTCGACGTAGCGGGGAGGCAGGTTCAGCTCGACCTCGCGACCGCCGAGCTTGTCGCGGACGAACTCGACGCGCTCGCCGATCGTGGCCGAGTCGACCGGAATCAGGGTCCGGGTGTCGGTCCTTCGCGTGCCGGTGAAGCCGATGATGTCGGCGTGCTCGGCGGCGAGGGTGAGCACCCGGTCGCCGAGCCCGGCGATCAGCAGTGGCGGGCCGGCCGCTTGGACGGGCGCGGGTTCGTGCTCCGGGTCGGCGAAAAGCCGCTTGAGTTTCTTGATCGTGTGTCCGAGGGTGTCGACGCGGTCGCCCGCGGCGGTCCACGGAATCCCGGCGTCGTCGAATTCGGCCTTGACGTACCCCGCGCCAAGGCCGAGTTCGAGGCGTCCCCCGGTGAACTGGTCGGTGCCCGCGGCATCCCGGGCGAGCAGGGCCGGGTTCCAGAAACCGGCGTTGAGCACGAACGTGGCCAGGCGCACCCGCTCGGTCACCTCGGCCGCGAGGACCAGCGCCGGAAAGGGCGGGGCCATGCCGAGGTGATCGGCCACGCCGACGACGTCGTAGCCGAGCTCTTCGGCCTTGCGGCACTTCTCGGCCCACGCGGTCCGCGACCCGGGCACGGTCATGGTCACGCCGAATCTGAACGGTCTCTCCCCGGCGTCGGACATGGTCCTCACGGTACTCACCCGAAAGCAGGCGATGTCTACGACGGTAAACACCGGCTCCGCGACTTCAACCGGTCGGCTACGCGCGTTACGACGTGCGGCGCAATAGCGTGGTCACATGGCCGAAAATCCTATCGAACGCGCCGAACGGCGGCGGCTCGAAGCCGCGCAGGCACTCGTCGACGCCTCGGCGGCGCGTGGCTTCCTGTTGCACAGCGAGGACGAGGTCTTCAGCTGGGGAATCGAATTCCGTGACCGGAAAGGAAAATCGCACGCACTGACCAGTTTCGCCGACAGCAGCGGTTACAGCCTGCACGATTCGGCACTCAGCGCGGTGGCGAGGGAGAACATGTTCAGGCCGCTGAACCTGACCTATCTCGACGAAATCCATCGCTGAACTTACCCATTAAAAGGACGAAGGGGACGTCCCCCGCGAAACGAGGCACGTCCCCTTCGAACAGAACCGGGTCAGCCGAGACGCTGGCGCAGGGCGTCGAGCTCGTCACGCAGCGAGCTGGGCACCTTGTCGCCGATCTTCTCGAACCACTCCTCGATCAGCGGCAGCTCCTGACGCCACTCCTCGGCGTGGACGTCGAGCGCGGCCTGGATGTCGGCGAGCGGCTCGGTCAGGCCCTCGGTGTCGAGGTCCTCGGCCTTCGGCACGAAACCGACCGGGGTCTCGGTCGCGTTGCCCTTGCCCTCGACGCGCTCCAGAACCCACTTCAGCACGCGCGAGTTCTCGCCGAAGCCCGGCCACAGGAACCGGCCGTCGTCGCCGCGGCGGAACCAGTTGACGTAGAAGATCTTCGGCAGCTTGTTCGCGTCGGCGTTCTTGCCGAGGTCCAGCCAGTGCTTGAAGTAGTCACCGGCGTGGTAGCCGAGGAACGGCAGCATCGCCATCGGGTCGCGACGGACGTTGCCGACCGCACCGGCCGCGGCGGCCGTGGTCTCCGACGACATGGTGGCGCCCATGAACACGCCGTGCTGCCAGTCGCGGGCCTCGTTCACCAGCGGCACCGTGGTCTTGCGGCGGCCACCGAACAGGATCGCCGAGATCGGCACGCCCTTCGGGTCGTCCCACTCCGGCGCCAGGATCGGGCACTGCGACATCGGCGTGCAGTAGCGCGAGTTCGGGTGCGCCGCCTTCTCCTCGGACTCCGGCGTCCAGTCCTGCTTCTTCCAGGACGTGGCGTGGGCGGGCTTGTTCTCCATGCCCTCCCACCAGATGTCGCCGTCGTCGGTGAGCGCGACGTTGGTGAAGACGGTGTTGCCCTTTTCGATGGTGCGCATCGCGTTCGGGTTGGTGTGCCAGTCGGTGCCGGGCGCGACGCCGAAGAAGCCGAACTCCGGGTTCACCGCGTACAGGCGGCCGTCCTCGCCGAAGCGCATCCACGCGATGTCGTCGCCGAGGGTCTCCGCGCGCCAGCCGGGAATGGTCGGCTGGAGCATCGCGAGGTTGGTCTTGCCGCAGGCGCTCGGGAAAGCGGCCGCGACGTAGTGGACCTTGTCCTCCGGCGAGATCAGCTTGAGGATCAGCATGTGCTCGGCCAGCCAGCCCTCGTCACGGGCGATGACCGAGCCGATGCGCAGCGAGTAGCACTTCTTGCCCAGCAAGGAGTTCCCGCCGTAGCCGGAACCGTAGCTCCAGATCAGCCGCTCCTCGGGGAAGTGCGAGATGTACTTGATCGGGTTGCACGGCCACGACACGTCCTTCTGGCCGGGCTCCAGCGGCGCGCCGACGGAGTGCAGCGCGGGGACGAACTCGCGCTCGGTGCCGTCGGGCGCGACGAACTTGTCCAGTGCGGCCTTGCCCGCGCGCGTCATCACGCGCATCGAGGCGACGACGTAGGCGAAGTCGGTGATTTCGATGCCCAGTTTGGGGTTTTCGTCGCCGAGCGGGCCCATGCAGAACGGGATGACGTACATCGTGCGTCCCCGCATCGAGCCGCGGAACAGCTCGGTCATGGTGGCCTTCATCTCGGCCGGGTCCATCCAGTTGTTGGTCGGCCCGGCGTCCTCCGCGCGCTCGGAACAGATGAACGTCCGTTCCTCGACACGGGCGACGTCATTCGGGTCGGACGCGGCCCAGTAGGAGTTCGGCTTCGCGTCCAGTTGCACGAAAGTGCCCGCTTCGACCAGTTCCGCGTTGATCCTGGCGGCTTCTTCGTCGGAACCGTCCACCCACACCACGCGGTCGGGGGTGGTCAGCTCGGCGACCTCCCTGACCCAGGACAGCACGCCACTGTGCGTCGTCGGCGCGTTGTCCAGTCCGGGGATGGCGACTGCGGTCATCTCTACTCCTGACTTCCGACGACAAAAGAGCCCACACCGGAACGACGCTGTTCAGGTGCGGGCCTCATTGCCGGCGACCGAATGGCTTCGCACACCGGCTGGGGACCGGTGTGCGGGTTTTGGGATTCCCCGAGAGTAGCCGGATGACCGGCAGGTAACCGAGAGCTGACCTGTCGGTTCTCTCACAAGAACGATAAGGGAATCGATTCAGTCGTCACCGGAACGGGCCATCCGCCGAAAATTCTTCGGTGAGCGGGGCCACATCACACGGGCCGGGTCACACATTCGATGCCGAATTGCACCCCGCCGGGTATGGCAAAGGCCCGGCACGCGTGCGCGCCGGGCCTCGAGTGAATCGCAGGAATGTGACCTGGATTACATTAGTTTGCCATTAGTTGGGGCTGATCCACTGCCCGGTACCGGAGTCGATCTTGGCCACGCCCTCCAGCGTTTCGGTGCCGGGGCGGCCCCACGCGGCGTCGCTCGCCGGGTCGCCACCGGACATCGCCGCCGACGGCGCGGACTCGGAATCCATGACACCGCTGCCGGTCTGCGTCCACTGGCCGTGCCCGGTGTGCTCGAACGTGGTGGTGTGCCCGCTCGCGTCGGTTTGCACCGCGATGTCGGCTTCGCCGTCGCCGTTCTTGTCGGTGAAGGCGATCGTGCCGCCGTCCTTCGTCTGCACCACCGCGGTGTCGTTGTGGCCGTCGTGGTCGGTGTCGATGGTGGCGACCCCGGCGTCGACCTCGCCGCTGGGCAGGTCCGCGTGGATGTGCCCGCCGGAACCCGAGTCCCGGCCGGAGTCGTCCCCGCCGGTGTGGTGCCCGCTCGAGTGGACCCACTGGCCGCTGCGCTCGTCGTACACAGCCTGGTCGACGGCGTGCCCGGTGGAGTCGATCACGACGTACTGGTCGGCGACGCCGTCGTGGTTCGTGTCGATGAAGGCCTGCGCGGTGCCGTCATCGTGCTGGACCAGCGCCGTGTCGTTGGTGCCGTCCTCGTTGGCGTCGTAGTTCACCTCGGCCTGGTAGTCCTGGCCGTCGACGTGGACGGTCATCGCGTTCGGGCCGCTGGCGTCCGCGTCGGTGCCACCGCTCTCGTCGACCCACATGGGTAATCCCCCTTACCGACCGGGTACTGCCGGATGTCGCTGACCTGTTTGTCGAGGATATGACTCACCGTATGCCGGTTCGGTTCCGGTCCACAACAGGTTGTCCACAGACCCACCCGTGTGGTCACGCTCCGGCGCCGCCAGGTGTCGGAACGCGTCTCAGCGGGTGACGGTTAGTGGTTGTCGCGCAGCGAGCGGATGTGGGCGAGCAGGGTTTCGGCGCGGTCGCGGCCTTCGCTGACGTCCTTGAGCCGCTTCGAGACGATGGCGATCTTCTTGGCCCGCTCCTGCGCGCCCATCTTGATCGTCTTGTCGACTTCCTTCAGCTCGGCCTCGATGGCGTCGATGCGGCGGCCGAGCGCATCGTCGAGTGCCATCGACAGCTGCTGTTCGGCCTCGATGAGCTGTTCGGCGACCAGCTGGTCGAGCGTGGAGCGCGCGTCGGCGATGGCCTCGACGAGCCACTGCTTCATGTGCTGTTTGTCCGACGCGTGTTTGCGGGTGCGCGCCATCCACCAGCCGGCGCCGAGGCCGATGATGATCGTCGCGGGCAGCACCACCGGGTTGAGGATGGCGACCCCGGCCAGCGGCAGCGCGGCGATCTTGCCCGCCCCGACGCCGCCCGAGATGCCCATGAAGACGAGCAATTTGTCTTCGGCGGTCGGCGGTTTCTTGTCCGGCGGGCGCAGGACGACCGGCGGGCCGCCCGCTCGCAGGAACTGCGCGCGGATGACGTCGAGTTCCTCCGGCGAGAACAGCTCGGCCAGCGAAACGTTGGTGACCTGGTTCAGCCGCTGGGAAAGCTGCATCGAGATCCGCTGCGACGTCGTCTGCAGCGCGATGTCGACCTGCTGGGGGAGCGCGGCCAGGTCGTCGCGCTTGGCGGCGTCGATCACCTGGCGGAAGTGCGACTGCGCGTCGCGCATCTCGCGGCTGCTCTCGTGCCCGATCTCGACGCGGGTGCGCTGGACCTCGGCCCGCAGTTTCAGCTGCCAGCCCCGCGTCGACGTGCGGCGGTCGGCGGTCAGCTGATCCCGGCGTTCGCGCAGCTGTTCGGCTTCGGCCTCACCGGAGGACAACGCGCGGCTCTCGGCCTGCAGTTTCGCCTTCAGCTCGCCGAGCGCGCTGGACAACGCGCGCAGCGTGTTGGCCTCGCCGAGCATCGCGGAGCGGCCCACCAGGAGTTCCTGCAGCGCGACCTGCAGCGGCGCGATCCCGGACTTCTCCCGCAGCATCGCCGCCATCTGCTCGTTCGGCGCCTTCGCCGCGGTCTCGAACATCCTCGCCGAAACGGGGTGGAACACCGCGTCGGCGAAGCGGGGCGCGTGCTCGGCGAGCAGCTGACGGTCGGCCTCCATGACTTCACGCCAGCCACGGAAGGCGTCCACTTTGGACAGTGCGAACACGACCGTCTCGACCCGGTCGCCGACGTCGCGCAGGAACTGCAGCTCGGTCGAGGTGAACGGCGCCGAGGCGTCCACGACGAACAGCAGCGCCGTCGCGCCGGCGGCGGCTTCCTTGGCGAGTTCGCCGTGCATCGAGTCGAGCCCGCCGACGCCGGGGGTGTCGACGATGGTGATGCGCTCCAGCAACGGGACGGGCCCGCTCACCTCGACATACCGAGGCGGGATCTGTCCGGGCGGCAGCTCGTGCGCCGCGGAGACCCAGTTGATCAGCTGGCCGAGGTCGATCGGCACCGGCGCGAGCTGGCCGGGGTAGCACGCCTGCGCACCCCACTGCTGCGCGTGTTCGAAGACCAGATACGTCGCGGTCGCGACATCGGCGTCCACAGGGGACAGACCCGGTGCCGAGATCAGGGCGTTGACCAGGGAGCTCTTCCCGCGGTTGGTCTCGCCGACGACGACCACCGACGGACGCCCCTGCCGCGCCTTGCGGATGTCCTCGACCCACTTCGCGGCCTGTGGATCGGCTTCGCGGACGACGCCGAGCAACTGCTCCTGCGCGGCTTTGACCTGCGCGGGAAGAGTCGGCGCACTGACGGGAGCGTTCACAGTGTCTTATCCGGCTTCTTCGCGTACACCGTGACGATGGGCGCGCGCAGCAGCTTGCCGTGATCGGCGAACCCGGCGATCTCGGTCTCGGCGACGACGCCGTCGAGCGCGGGATCCTCGGTCGCGACGGCACCGCCCGCCTCGTGCTGTGCCGGGTCGAACCGTTCGCCGTCCGGGCGCAGCGCCTGGACGCCGATGCCGGCGAGGCCGTGTTCGAGCCGCTCGACCACGCCGCCGCTGCGGGCGCGGTCCAGTGCGTAGAGGCAGAGCTGGATCAGCGTCTGGCGGTCGGCGAGTGCGCGCTCCAGGTCGGCGGAATCGACGTGCGCGGCTACGGATACGGCGTCCACATCGGGCTTCGACGCGTCGTCGGCGTCTTCGGTTCCCGCACGATCGGCTGCCTCGATCACAGCCGCGGCGATCTGCCCCGTCGGCTCGTCGGTGTCCTCACCGCCGCCCTTGCGAAACCACGCCATCGCGACCCCCGTCCGGAACCCCGTCACTCCGGGGAGATTCCACCAGTCTGGGGCATCTGTGCGCCACCGGGGGCCGAAACCGCGGAATCCGGGCGCAGGAACCGCGTCAAGATCACCTTGAGCATGGCCCGCTCGGCGGCGACGTCGAGTTCGGGATCCATGTTCGCCCGGCTGATCAGCGCGTCGATGAGCGCGGTGATCCAGTTCGCGGCGGACAGCGGCGGGATCGACGCGTCGATCAGCCCCGCGTCGGCGGCACGCTGGACGAGCACCTGGAGCCCGTCGCGCGTCGCGGCTTCGTTGCGCCGGATCAGCGCGGCGAACTCCTCGTCCCGCGCGGCCTGCGCGGCGACTTCGAGCACGAGCCGGACCAGGATCGGCTCGGCGACGTCGGCGGAGAGACGGTCGACGACGGCGAACAACGCCGCGAGCGGGTCCTGCGCCTTCGCGGCCTCGGCGAGGAATCCGGCGGTCCGCTCCCCGTCCTCTGCGAAGATCGCGACGAAGACCGCGCGTTTGGTGGGGAAGTAGTGGAAGAGGCTGCCCGAGGAAATCCCGGTGGCGCGGCAGATGTCCGCGGTCGTCGTCTTCTCGAAGCCCTTTTCGGCGAAGCACCCGACGGCCGCGTCGAGAATCGCCTGGCGCTTGGCCGCGTGTTTGGCCGGGTCGACCTTTCTCATCGCTCCGCCGGTGGCTCGTCCAGCCAGGGGAAACCCTGTCCGGTAAAGCCCTTCGCCAGGTCGGTTTCGGAGAGGTCGGTCTTCTCGCGCACCAGTTCCTTGCCTTCGACACCGAGCAGCACGAGTTCCTTGTCGTCCTTGAACACCGCGGTCACCTCGGCCTCGATGCGCCGCTTCTTCTTGCCCCGCTGGAGCCGGACGCTGCCCGGTGCGACGGTCACGATCAGCCGCTGGTCCGCCCAGACCGCGGCGAACAGCCAGCCCGCGACCAGGCCGAGGACGAGCAGGCCGACCAGCGCCCACGGTTTCGGGATCTGCGCGATCAGCTGGAACGGCTTCTGCCACGGGAACCAGGCGAGCGAAACCACCCAGCTCGCGATGGCGTAGAGCCCCGCCCCGATGGCAGCGCCTGCCAGCGGGCACGCGAACCACGAACCGCGCCGGACCCAGCCCGGCTCGTCGATGACCGTCTCCATACCGGACATTATTAGACCGGCTGCTCGGTTTATCAAACTCGGGGGTCAGACCAGCTCGTCGATCACCTCGCGCAGCGCGGCCTCCAGCCGCGGCCCGTCCTCGGCGAATCGCGACGACACCAGGACCTGGTCCTCGGCCGCCCGCAGCCACACCGGCCCGGCCACGGAGATCTCGATGACCGCGAGCCGGAACGGGTACGCGCGCCTGCCGAGGCGGACCTCGGCCTCCCGGACCAGCTGGCCGAGGCGTTCACCGGCGACGATCTGGCGGCGGTAGAACCCGGGTGCCCACGGGTCGCCCTGCCGCTCGCCGGCGCCGCGGAACGCCGGCCCGCGCGAGGAGGCGAAATGCCGCGACGCCGGCGCGGCGAAGTACTCCATCGCGTGCCGCATCGCCGCCCCTTCGCCCAGCCCGCCGCGCCGGTAGCGGCCGCGCGGGTTGCGGGGATCGGGATCGTCGCGGACGCGGAGGAACCCGAGCAGTTCGTTCCACCAACCGCACCAATCGCGCTGGATCGCGGCCCGGTCGAGCCCCGGTGGGATGTGCACCGGGACGTCCGGCTCGACCGGTGGCAGCACCGGCCCGTCTTCCACGGACAGCGCGAGGGCGTCACGCACGTATAGCGCGACGTCGACCTCGGATTCGCTGCCCCAGCCGACCCGCCAGGACGTCGTGTTTTCTAGGCGCACAGAATCCAATGTACGCCGGGAAACCACCGGTTCCGGCCGCGTTCGCGCTGGTACGCAACCAGGAATAACCCCTCAGCCCTGCGGTTCGCGAATCTGTTGCCAGATCAGGAAGTACGCCCGGTGCACGACGTGGGCGACGCGGCTTTGCGCCGGTGTCGCGCCGAAGGACGCGAACGAACGCCACCAGCCCGCGCGTTCAAGCGCGTGCGCGGTGAGTTCGGCGCGGCCCGCCCCCGGCATGCCGAGCTGCGCGCCGATGTCGGCGTTGCTGCCGACCCGCAGGACCTCCTCGGTCAGGTCCTCCGGCATGTCGACCGCGCCGGACGCGACCAGCGTCAACGCCTCCAGCAACCGCAGCTGGTGCGCCTCGGGCTTGGCGAGCAGGACCTCGATCGCGTCGTGGACGCGCTGGCGTTCCGCGGGATCGCCGGAAGTGTGCGCGAGCGCGGTGACCGAGGCGAGCGCGGCCGCCGCCTTGATCCCGTCGGCACGGGCGGCGAACACGATCGACAGCCGCTGCCGGACGGCTTCGAGCCCGGAGGCGTCGAGCAGCACGCGCCGCAGCGCGCCCGCGGTGATGCCCGGCTCCGCGCGGATCGCCTCGACCGCGCGCCGGACGCCGAACAGGTCGAGCTTTTCCAGCAACCGCAGGCGGGTCCCGGCCGGGACGTCGCATTCCCAGCTGGTGAAGATGTCCGCCGAGATCAGCATCGTCTCGAGGATGTCTTCGTCGAGTTCGGCGAGCTGCCGCAGCGCCTCGGCGTCGGCCGAGGTGAAACCGCCGGACTCGGCCGATTCCGCGATCAGGCCGATGACCGGGAGGACATCGGCGACGCGCGGTTTCAGCGTGCTCGCCTGCTTTTCGGCGAGCATCGTGGCGGCCTTCCACACGTCGCCGCCCGCGCCCTCGACCGACTCGGGCGCGATCGTGTCGGCCTTGTTGAGCACCGCGATCGCGTTCACCGGGCCCGCCTCGCGGCTCGCGGTGGCCGCGGTGAACGCGGCGAGGGCCTGCTGGTCGTCGGCACGGACGCCCTGGGTGACGACGTACAGCACCGCCTCGGCGCCCGCGACGGCGCTGCGCGAGGTGTCGTCGAGCTCGTTCGAGCCGTCTTCCGCTTCGTCGTCGTCCTTGCGGTGTTTGGCCGCACCCAGCAGCTGTTCGGTGCGGGACACCGACGCGGCGTCGAGCGAACCGAGGCCGGGGGTGTCGATCACCGTCATGCCCTGCAGGACGGCGTTGGTCAGGTAGGCCTCGATGTGCGAGACCTGGTCGATGTCGACGCCGAGTTCGGCGGGGATCATGCCGTCCGCGGCGAAGGGCAGCACCTGCTTGCGGCCGTCGGTGAAGACGATCTCGACGCGGTCGACCGTGCCGTACTGGAACCGGGTCACCAGCCGGGTGCACTCGCCGATGTCCGTCGGTGCGACGCGGCGGCCGATCAGCGCGTTGACCAACGTCGACTTGCCGGACTTGATCCGGCCGGCGACCGCGACCTGCAACGGGCCGCCGAGCCTGCGCAGCACTTCGGCGAACCCGGCCGCGGTGCGTGGCGAGACCTGCGACTGGAGCCGGTGGCAGAGGTTCGCCACGGACATCGACAGCGGGCCCGCGAGACGCCCCTGCTCCGCCGCTGACGTCACGAAGTCCTCCCCTCCCGAAAAGTCGCGCGCACCGAATCGTGCCATGTCCGTCATCCTCGGGTCGCACCGAAGGTGCTACCGCCGACCGACGCGCCGGGACCCGGCGGGGACCTACTGTGTCCAGGTGCGACGGTTCAGCCTCTGGTTGCGTGCTCACCCCATGGTGGGCGATTCCGTGCTGGCCGGAATCGTCGGCTTCATCGACCTCCTGATCCTCGTGGTCGGCGAGCTCGACGGCGAGTCCCTCGGCATGCCGCCGTGGTACGTCGCGCTCCCGATCGACCTCGCGATCATCCTGGCGCTGGTCTACCGCCGGAAATCGCCGCTGTGGTCGGCGTACGTGCTGCTGGTGATGGGCACCATCCACAGCACACTGATGCTCGGGGTCTCCGGGGTGGCCGGGCTGGCGATCAGCATCTACTCGGTGGTCGTCTACGTCGGCCGCCGCCAGGGCCTGCTCTACGTCCTCGTCCTGACCGTGGCGAGCGCGATCCAGCTGGTGGCCGAACGGTCGCCGGATATGGTGGCCCAGGCCGTGATCGCCGTGTTCGGTGTCGCGCTGTGCTGGGTGCTCGGCGAGTTCGTCGGCGCCCGCCGCGCCTACGACGACGAGGTGCAGGCGCGCCTGCACCTGCTGGAGACCGAACGCGATCAGGCCACCCGGATCGCGGTCGCCGAGGAACGCGGCCGGATCGCCCGCGAACTGCACGACGTCGTCGCGCACGCGGTGAGCGTGATGGTGGTGCAGGCCGATGGGGCGTCGTACGCGCTGAAGTCGGATCCGGAGCTGGCGGAACGCGCGTTGCGGACGATCTCGGAGACCGGCCGGGGCGCGCTGGGCGAACTGCGGCGGCTGCTCGACGTGCTGCGCAACGACGAGGGTGACGGTGAGCCGCGGGTCCCGCAGCCGGACGCGCACGCGCTGGCCGACCTCGCCGAGCGGATGCGGGAGGCCGGGGTGGCGGTGACCCTCGACGTCGAAGAGGATCTGGGCGATCTGCCCGCCGGGGTGTCGCTCGGCGTGTACCGGATCGTGCAGGAGTCGCTGACCAACACGCTCAAGCACGCGGGTGCCGGGGCGAGCGCCGACGTGCGGGTGCACCGCGTCGGCGAGTCGGTCGAGGTGCTGGTCCGCGACGACGGCGCGGGACGAGCGGAAGAACTGGTCTCGGCGACGGCGGCGACCACGTCGTCACAGCGGACCGTGAAGGCCCCGATCCGGCTCAAGGTGCCGGGCGGGAACGGACTGATCGGGATGAGGGAGCGCACGAACGTGTACGGCGGAACGCTGGAGGTCGGCCCCGCCGACGGTGGCTGGCAGGTGCGGGCGGCGCTGCCGGTGAGGTTGACGTCGTGATCCGGGTGATGCTGGTCGACGACCAGGAGCTGATGCGTGTCGGCTTCCGGATGGTGCTGGGCGCGCAGGAGGACATCGACGTCGTCGGCGAGGCCGGGGACGGCGCGCAGGCCGTGCGGCTCGCCGAACAGCTGCGCCCGGACGTCGTGCTGATGGACGTGCGCATGCCGATTCTGGACGGCGTCGAGGCGACCAAGCGGATCGTCGCGGCCGGCACGGCGCGGGTCCTCGTGATGACGACGTTCGATCTGGACGAGTACGTCTACGCGGCGCTGCAGGGCGGGGCGAGCGGGTTCCTTCTCAAGGACACCCAGCCCGATCACCTGATCTCGGCACTGCGGTCGGTGGCGAGCGGCGACGCGGTGGTGTCCCCGTCGGTGACGCGGCGGCTGCTGGACCGGTTCGTCGGCGCGGGCGGGAGCCCGATGCGCGACGCGACCGAGCTGGATGTGCTGACCGAGCGGGAACGCGAGGTGCTCGTGCTGATCGCGAAGGGCATGTCGAACCTGGAGATCGCCGAGTCGCTGTTCCTGTCCGAGGCGACGGTGAAGACCCACGTGGGCCGGATCCTGGCGAAGCTGGAACTGCGAGACCGCGTACAGGCGGTGGTCCTGGCCTACGAGACAGGACTGGCGAGACCCGGCGTCAGCTGACCTGCCGGGGACGTGCCCCTTGGTCAGGCACGTACCCGGGTCCGGTCCGTGGGTCCCGAGAGAATCAGAGTCCCTCGGGGCCCACGGACTCTCAGCGTCTCAGCGGAACGCGGCCGGATCGGCCGTCGCGGGGTCGAGGCCCGCCTTGTGGACCTCGGTCATCCAGCGGCCGAAATCGGGCCGCGAGCCGTCGGCGTCGGTGATCCCGTACTCGTGCATCAGGGTCCACGAGGCCAGTGTCCGGCCGGCGAAGCGTGCGACGTCGGGATCGGTGGCCAGCGCCGCGACGCCCCGCGCCACGTAGGCCGGCGTCTCCGAGATCGCGAAGTCGACCGGCGCGGTCTTGCCCACCGCGTCCCGCCAAGTCTCCTCGCTGACGCCGAACAGGTCGAGCATCGCCTCCGAACGCAGAAAGCCGGGGCTGACCGCCAGCCCGGTGCAGCCGTGCTCGGCCAGCTCCGCGCCCAACGCACGGCCGAGCGCGCGGATACCGCATTTCGCGAGGTAGTACGGGATTCCGGCGCCGACGTAGTCGTCGTTGTCGCCGTCGGTGACCTCCAGGACGAGCCCACCGGGGCGCCGCACCACGAGCGGCAGCAGGCGATGCAGGGCGATGAGGTGGGTCTCGACCGCGTTGCGCACCAGCGTCAGCGCATCGTCCAAAGAGGACTCCCAGTACGGCGACTCGAAGTCCGCGAACGGGTCGCCGCCCCAGACGTCGTCGACCAGGATGTCGATCCCGTCCGTGATCCGCTCGCGCAGCGTGTCCACATCGGACACCGAAGTGAAGTCACAGCGCACCGCGACGCCCTTGCCACCCGCCGCGTCCACCAGCTCAGCGGTGTCCTCGATGGTTTCGGCGCGTTTCATCGGCGACGCCGTCGTCCGCGTCGTGCGTCCGGTGACGTACACCGTCGCGCCGAGGCGGCCCAGCTCCACCGCGATGGCCCGGCCGCAGCCGCGCGTCGCGCCCGTGACCACGGCGACCTTGCCCGCCAGTGTTTTCACTGCCCCTCCTTTCCCCGCCACGCGGACAGCACCGCGTCGACGTCTTCCTCCAGCCGCCGGGCGAGTTCGCCTTCCGGACGGATCGACCAGTCGAGAGCCGTCCCGTTGACCACCGCGAGCACCGTGCGGGCCGCGCGCCGCGACGCGGGCGCGTGCGGCAGGTGCGGGGCCGCGGCCTCAACCAAAAGGCGTAGTTCGTCCTCCACCGCGGCGTAGTGCTCGCCGAGCAACGCACGCAGCGCGGGATCGCCGATGTCGACGCCGAGCTGGCCGAGGTGGTTTGCCGCCGTCTCGGCGTCCCCGAGCCCTGCGTACGTCTGCACCAGCGCGGCACGCAATCCCGCGACGCCGCCGTCCGCCGCCTCGGCGTACTCGCGCATCCGGGTGACCGTCTCCCGGGTCGAATGTCGGCTCAACGCCTGCAAGAGGCCGGTTTTCGAGCCGTAACGCTGGCTGAAGATGCCGACCGCGACCCCGGCCTCGGCGGCCACCTGGGCGAGCGTGAAGCCGGGACCGACGCGTCCGATGACGGTCGCCGTCGCGGCCAGAAGCCGTTCGTCGGTGATGCTCCGCGGTCTCGCCATGCCATTATTGAATCACAGTTCATTAACCGGTGCGCAAGAACCCCGGGGATCGAGTTCAGGGTTGACTCAGGGTCATCACCGATCGCGCCAGTGCCCGAGAGCGAGCAAGGTACTACTCAGGTCGGGTGACAGGTTCGATCCTCAGGATGACGCGCCGAGAGCCCACGATCAGTCACGATGGGTCCCGTCAAACAGCTGAGGGTGAAGCGGCGAGACCTCGTCACGCTGCACCACGCACGTCACGACGCACCAGCCGCTTCAGAGGGAGCAGACATGATCGAGGCAACGAGCCTCACCAAACGCTACGGCGCAACGCTGGCGGTGAACAACCTTTCGTTCAGCGTGGCGGCGGGCAAGGTGACCGGGTTCCTCGGCCCGAACGGGGCGGGCAAGTCGACCACCATGCGGATGATCCTCGGCCTGGACAACCCGACCTCGGGCCAGGTCCTGATCGGCGGCAAGCGGTACCACGAGCTCAAGGAGCCGCTGCGCACCGTCGGCGCACTGCTCGACGCGAAGTGGGTGCACCCCAACCGGTCGGCGCGGGCGCACCTGAGCTGGATGGCGAAGTCGAACCGCATCCCGGCCTCGCGCGTGGACGAGGTACTCGACATCGTCGGGCTGACCAGCGTCGCGGGCAAGCGGGCAGGCGGGTTCTCGCTCGGCATGTCGCAGCGGCTGGGGATCGCCGCGGCACTGCTCGGCGACCCGGAGGTGCTGCTGTTCGACGAGCCGGTGAACGGCCTCGACCCCGAGGGCATCCTGTGGATCCGGCAGTTCATGCACCGGCTGGCCGACGAGGGCCGCACCGTGTTCGTGTCCTCGCACCTGCTGTCGGAGATGGCGCTGACCGCGAGCCAGCTGGTGGTGATCGGCAAGGGCCAGCTGATCTCCCAGTCGTCCACAGAGGACTTCGTGGCGCGGGCCGCGGAGAACACCGTCAAGGTCCGCTCGCCGCAGCTGGACCGCCTGCGTGACGTGCTGCTCAAGGCCAGCGCGCAGGTGACCGCCGAGAACGGCGCGATCCTGGTGTCCGGAATGGACAGTGACAAGATCGGCGAGATCGCCGCGGCCAACCAGCTCGTCCTGCACGAGCTGAGCCCGCAGACCGGCTCGCTGGAGCAGGCGTTCATGCAGATCACCGGCGACGCCGTGGAGTACCACACCGGTCTCGACGCCGAGGCACAGCACGTACTCGACCCGGCCGCCCACTGACTTTCCCGAGGAAACGAAGATCATGACTCTGCTCGCGGTAGAACGCATCAAGCTCTTCACCACTCGCTCGCCGTGGTGGTGCGCCCTCATCACGCTCGGACTCGTCGTCGGCCTCGCCGGGATGTTCGCCGCCGCGGCGCCCGACGGCATCTCGATGGACGTGCAGACCACCCAGATCGGCTACCAGTTCGGAGCCGCCGTGATCATGGTGCTCGCGGCGCTCTCGGTGACCACCGAGTACCGCTTCGGCACCATCCGGACGACCTTCCAGGCGGTGCCGCACCGCGGCTCGGCGCTGGTGGCCAAGACGGCCGTCGTCGCACTGCTCTCGCTCGTCATCGGCGAGATCGCCGGGTTCGGCGCCTGGGGAATCGCGAAGCTGATCCGCCCGCAGGACAACCTCGCGCTGAGCACCACCGCCGACTGGATCAACGTCGCGGGCGTCGGCGTGCTGTTCGCCTTCGCCTCGGTGATCGCGGTCGCGGTCGGCATCCTGATCCGGCACAGTGCCGGCGCCATCGCCCTGCTGCTGATCTACAGCCTGGCCGCGGAGAACCTGATCCAGCTCATCCCGAAGGCCGGACCGAAGATCCACCAGTGGATGCCGTTCAACGTCGCGGACAAGTTCCTCCGCGGCGGCGGGAACCTCGAACAGGGCAGGCCGCTTTCGGACGCCCCGCTGAGCCCGGGCTGGGCGCTGGCCTACTTCGCCGGATTCTCGATCGTGCTGCTGGCCATCGCGATCGGCGTCGCCAAGAAGCGCGACGCGTAACTAAAAGACCCACCACAGGGAAAGATCCGGACGGAATACGGCGGGGGCCGCACCGGCTGGACAAGGGGAAAATAGGGGAAGAGTAGATCCGGGTCACCAATCGGGGGGTGACCCGGATCTCTCCATTTCGGCGTAAAGTCACCTCCGTCCAAAACAGGAGGGGGGAGGGCTTCGGTGATCGAAGCGAGAGGGCTGACCAAGGCCTACGGCGCCACGGTGGCGGTGAACGAGCTGACGTTCACCGCGCGGGCGGGGCGCGTCACCGGCTTTCTCGGGCCGAACGGCGCCGGGAAGTCGACGACAATGCGGATGGTGCTCGGCCTCGACGCCCCGGACGCGGGGGACGTCCTCATCGACGGCGAGCCGTACCGACAGCTGAGCGATCCACTGAGGACGGTTGGCGCGATGCTGGACGCGACGTGGCGGCACCCCGGCCGCTCGGCGCGGGCGCACCTCCGCTGGCTCGCGGCGACGAACGGGATCCCGGACCGGCGGGTCGACGAGGTGCTCGCGCTGGTCGGGCTCGACAGCGTGGCGAAGAAGCGGGCCGGGCAGTTCTCCCTCGGCATGCTCCAGCGGCTCGGCATCGCCACGGCACTGCTCGGCGATCCCCGGGTGCTGCTCTTCGACGAGCCGGTGAACGGGCTGGACCCCGAAGGCATCGTCTGGATCCGCCAGTTGATGCACGCGCTGGCCGCCGAAGGGCGGACGGTGTTCGTCTCCAGTCATTTATTGCCGGAAATGGCGCAGACCGCGCAAGATCTTGTCGTGATCGGCCGGGGCAGGCTGATCTACCAGGGCACGATGGAGGACTTCGTCGCGCGCACGAGCGAGCACGGCGTCCGCGTCCGGACACCGCACGCCGAGGCCCTGCGCATCGCGCTGAGCGAACGCGGCACCGCGTTCACCGAGCACGACGGTGCGCTCGTGGTGTCCGGAATGGACAGTGACGCGCTCGGCGAGCTGGCGTTCACCGCTGGCGCGACGCTGCACGAGCTGAGCCCGATCACCGGCTCGCTCGAACGCGCGTACATGGAACTGACCCGGGAAGCGACCGAATTCACGATGCACGGGCAGGAGGCCGCGCGATGAACGTGTTGCGTGCCGAGCGGATCAAGCTCTTCAGCACTCGCGCGCCGTGGTGGTGCACCGCGCTCGCGATCGTCGCGCCCCTGGTGTTCACCGCGATCTTCATGGGACTCGCCGGGCCGGAGTTCCAGATCAACGTGGGCAACACGCAGGCCGCGTCGGCGCAGGGCCGGACGGTGGTGCTGGTGCTCGCGGTACTGGCGGCGACAACGGAGATCAACTGGGGCACGCTGCGGCTGACGTTCCAGGCGGTGCCCTCGCGCGTGCCCGCGCTCCTGGCGAAGGTGACCGTGGTCGGCGCGCTGTGCACGTGCATCGGCCTGGTCGTCGGCTTCGGCTCGTGGGCGATTTCCCTGGTGCTGCAACCGAGTGCGGATCTCGCGCTGCACACCGGCGCGGACTGGCGTTCGGTGCTCGGGCAGTGCGTGACCTTCCTGCTGACCGGAGTTCTCGGCGTCGGCGTCGGATTGTTGTTGCGCAGCACCGCTCTCGCGCTGACCTTGGTGCTCGTCTGGACGCAGGTGCTCGAGGGCCTGGTGATGCTGATTCCCCGGGTGGGCAAGGACATCTACCAGTGGATGCCGTTCTACGCGGCCGACCAGTTCGCCGGCGGAAACCTGCTGCGGACGACGTTGCGGCTCTCGCCACCGATGGGGCCGTGGGGATATCTGGGCTATTTCGCGGCGATCAGCGTCGTCGTGTTCGCCGCGGGTGTCGCGGTGACCCAGCGCCGGGACGCCTGAACCCGACCACCGGGAGTGACGGGCGATGGTATACCGCAGGCAAAGGAGTTAAGACCATATTAAGAGCCTGTGGCTTCCCTCACAGGAAGCGGACATAATGCCGTGACCAGGAAATATTCGTAGAGAACGAACCGGAACCCGTCTCAGCTCCCGTGGAGGTGATCCTTGGCGGTGGACACCGGTCAGGATGTAGGCAGCACGATTCCCCGCGCCCGCACGGAAATGGCGGCGCCACGGCTGGAACCGATGCTCGATCTCGAGTGGTCGCAAGCCATCGAGCTCCCGCGGACGGCGGCGTCCGCGACGGGCCCCGGTGAGCTTCGGCGCGCGTGGGTGCATCGTGCCCCCGAAGATCGAGTGGTGACGTTGTTCCGCAAGGCGGGTGGCATGCACGGCCCGGTGCCCGCGCCATGGTGGTTACGCGCGGTCGCGGACGGGAAACTGGAATCGCGGGAACTCGGTTTCCGCATCGAAGATCGAATAGCGCAGTTGCTCGGCAGGCGACCGGGCTGGGAATTCGTACCCTGGGCGGCCGACGGCGAATCCGGGTATTGGGAATTCATGCCGTCCGAGCGCGGCAAGTCCGGGCACGCCATACCCACCACGGTGCTCAACACCGATCGCCACCCCGGCTGGATCGACGTCCTGCCCGCACACAGCGGCACCACGCCCGAGCCCATCGCGGTCGCCGGGCTGGCCGGTCTGCGCGCCCGGCTCGGGGAGTTCGAAGCCGTCCGCTAGCGCGCCGTAGGGTTGGGCCCGTGGAGAGCGAGGACCAGCCACGACTGCGCAGCGTGGTCAGCTATGTCAAACGCGGCGGCCGGATGACCGTCGGCCAGCAACGAGCCTGGGAAGAACAGTGGCCGTCGCTCGGCCGCACGGTCACCGAGCTGCCGCCGGGGCCGGTCGACTTCGACGCCTGGTTCGGCCGCTCCGCTCCGGTGATGCTGGAGATCGGGTCCGGCATGGGCGAGACGACCTCGCAGCTGGCGGCTGCCGCGCCGGAGCTGAACTACGTCGCCGTCGAGGTGTACGACCCCGGCCTCGGGCAGCTGATGCTGCGTGCGGAGAAGCTCGGCGTGACGAACCTGCGGCTCATGCACGGCGACGCGGTGATCCTGCTGAAGGAGCACGTCGCGCCGGACTCGCTGGCCGGGGTGCGGCTGTTCTTCCCGGACCCGTGGCCGAAGAAGCGCCACCACAAGCGGCGGATCGTGCAGCCGGACTTCGTCGAGCTGGTGGCCTCGCGGCTCGCGCCAGGCGGCACCTTCCACCTGGCGACCGACTGGGAGCACTACGCCGAGCAGATGCTGGAGGTGTGCTCGGCCGCGCCCGCGCTGCGCAACCGCCACGCCGACGAGCCGGGTGGCTGGGCGCCGCGCCCGGACTGGCGCCCGGTGACCAAGTTCGAGCAACGGGCCGACGTCGAGGGCCGGATCTCCCACGACCTGATCTTCGAACGCCGCTGACACCGCCGCGACGGTGACACCGGATCGTGGTTTTCGAGGCGGAGTTGTCCACAACCGGCTGAACCCTGTGGACAACCCCGTCCTGACGTGCCGAGCACCTGGTCAGGATGTCCGTGAGTGCTTCATTGAGGTTTTCTCGGTAGGTGTGGGGCGCGGCTTTGTTGGTGGGCGCTTCCCCAGGGCCACTGCGGGCCCGCGATGTGTCGCGAACGCCCCGTTCGGGACGTTCATCGTCGGCAACGGAGCGTTCGCGACATCGGACGAACGGCGCCGACGAGCGTGGCAAGTCCGAGGGACGCCCTCGGCACACCCAGACCAGCGCACCGAAGACGCCCGGCAGCACCCAGGGGCCCAGAGCCCCTGGCGAGAAAACCCCGATGCGGCCTTCACCGACCAGTGGCGACACCCCGCAAACGCGCTGAAGGGGACCTTCCCCGCACCCCGAGCGAGGAAAGTCCCCTTGCAGCTACCCCCGTAACTCGCCCCTCCCCCGAATCGAGGGGCGAGCACGTATCTATTCGTCGGCCAGCGGCTCCGCCTGCACCCGTTTCAGCGCGGGCGTGCAGACCGACGCCCCGAGCAGCGCCACCAGCACCCCGAGTACCACCGGCGCCGCGATCCACGGGCTGAGCACTATCGAGCCCTTGTTGACCAGGCTGAACAACCCGATCCCGACCAGCGTCCCGACCGCTCCGGCACCGATCGTCGCCACCAGCGCGGGCAGCGCGGCCTCCATCCGCAGCGCCTTCGCCAGCACGCGCACCGGCGTCCCCGCCGCGATCAGCGCGCCGAAGGTGCGCCGCCGGTCCATCACCGAGCCCGCGGTCGCGACCGCGGCACTGCACCCGGCGAGGATCCCGGCGGCGAGCAGGCCGATGACGGTGACCCGGCGCAGGTCGCCGAGCTCGACCTCCTGACGGTGCAGCCGCTGCTCGCGGCTCCAGATCAGCTCGCCGCCCGCGGCACTGACGAGTGCGGTCCGCACGACCTCGCGGTTCGCGTCGGTGGTCGGCGCCACCACGCTGATGTATTTCGGCTTGACCTCGGCAGGCAGCACGGCCGGGTCGATGATGAACGAACCCGTGAGGTCCTTGTCCGCGTTGGTGATCTTGTGGACCGGCGTGTTCGGCGCGAACGCGGCGGCGGACAGCTTCTGTGCGCCGGGATCGCCGGTGACCTTCCACTGGGCGAGATCGACCGGCGCGTCGCCGTAGATACCCGGAGCACCCTGGCACGAGCCCGCGACGCCGAACCGAGTCAGCTTCGCGGCCTCCGCGCAGGGCATGACCAGCGCGGACCGGGCCTGCCTGCTGCGGCCTTCACCGGACACCAGTGACACGGTCGCCACCGGGAGCGCCCGAGCCGACTGGCCGTACTTCGCCAGCGCCGCGTTGGCCTGGTCGACCGCCTGTGCCGAGTGGGCGCTGTCGGTGTCGAAGTAGAGCACGGAGTCCTGGAACGACCGGCCGCCACCGGCCAGCGACTCGAACGTCGGCAGCAGCGTCAGCGCCATCGAACCGGCGAACACCGCCAGCACGATCCCGGCCGACGACCGATACGCGCCCTTCGGGTCCTCCCGCAGCCGCCGGCCCGCCAGCAGCGCCGCCGGGCGGCGCCAGATCCGCACGAACGTGCCGCCCACCGCGGACGTCACCCACGGCCCGACCACCATCGCGGACCCGACCAGCAGGAACAGCCCGCCCATCACCAGGGCCATGCCGTTGGAGTTCTCCTTCGACGTGGAAATCGCGTAGAGGAAGAACAATCCGGCCGCGGGCAGCGCCAGCAGGCGCCACCACTTCAGCGGCTTCGGCGTGTGGTTGCCCGCCGCGAACAACGGCGTCTTCAGCACCCGGCGCAGGCCGAGCACCCCTGCCAGCACCACCAGCACCGGCAGCGCGACGACCAGCGCGGCGGCCAGCCCGACCGGCAGTGCGAAGTCCGAGGTCTGCCAGGTGCCGCCGTCCCACGGCACAAAGGTCGCCAGCGCGGCCAGGCCCGGGCTGACGGCGAGCCCGGCCAGCGCGCCGATCGCGGCCGACAACGTGGTCTCGGCGGCGACCATGCCGGTCACCTGGCCGGGGGTGGCCCCCGCCAGCCGGATCGCGGCCAGCCGCCGTTCCCGCCGGGCCGCGGTGAGCCGGGCCGAGGACGCGACGAGCACCAGGCTCGGCACGAGCAGCACGATGATGCCGACCCAGGCCAGCAACGTGAGCATGCCGTCGACGCTTGCCTTGCCCTGCGGGAACGAGGTCACCGGACGGGCGCTCTCCGGTATGGAGTCCGGCGACTGGCCGGCGAACGCGACCAGCTGCTCCGGGTACTTCAGCGCCTCCGGCCCCAGCTCACCGACCACCTTGCCGTACCGGTCGGCGAGGTGGGCCGAGGTGTCGGACTGGATGAGCTTGGCGAGCGCGGGCGACACGTAGGCCTGACCCGGCCCGGGCAGCCCCGGCAGGCCGGGGGACGGCTTCAGCGCGGTGGCGTCGCCCTTCCCGGTCAGTGCGACGTCGACGCGGGCGATCTCCTGGCCGTGCGCGTAGTCCTTGGAGTCGAGCATGAGCATCGGCACCGAGTTGCGTGCCTGTGCAGCGGACGCGTCGTAGTCCTGGGATTCCTGCTGCGAGCTCGTGGTGTAGTGCCCGTAGTAGTAGCCCTCCTGCCAGATCGCGCGCTGGGCGCGAACCTGCGTGGCGAAGGGCAGCGCGGCGAGCAGGAGCACCAGCGAGGTCGCGACGGCGACACCGACCGCTGTGAGGATCGCCGAGGTGCGGGTGCGCCGGTCGATGCGCAGGACCCGCAGTGCGAGGCGGAGCGAGTTCATGCGATCGCCTCGCTCCGCGAGACAGTGTTGAATCCTTTTTGGCGCATGATATCCATGATTCGCTTGCAAGCGGCGCTCATGCCGCGACCTTCGAAGCGATCAAGCCGTCACGAATGGCGACAGTGGTAGGCAATGATTCGGCGAGGTCGCGGTCGTGGGTCACCACGATCACCGCGGCACCCGTTTCGCGGGCCGCGTCGAGCAGCGCGTCCATGGTCTCGCGGCCGGTGCGGGTGTCGAGCGCGCCAGTCGGTTCGTCGGCGAAGATCACCTTCGGCCGGTGGGTCAGCGCCCGCGCGATCGCGACACGCTGGGCCTGCCCGCCGGACATCTCGCCGGGACGCCGGTTCTCCATGCCCTTCAGCCCGAGGCGTTCGAGCCAGATCCGGCCCGCGTCGATGGCTTCCTTGCGGCCCTTCCCAGCCAGCAGCGACGGGAGCGCGACGTTCTCCTCCGCGCTCAGCTCGGAGACGAGCATGCCGGACTGGAAGACGAACCCGAATTCGGTGCGGCGCAGTTCGCTGCGCTTCTTCTCGCCGAGCTGGTCGACCCGTTGACCCGCCAGGTAGATCTCGCCCGAGTCGGCGCGGAGGATTCCGGCGAGCACGTGCAGCAGCGACGTCTTCCCGGAGCCCGACGGGCCGACGATCGCGACCGCGTCGCCCGCCCGGATGTCGATGTCGACCCCGGCCAGTGCGTACTGGGCGCCGTAGCGCTTCACCAGCCCACGGCCGGAAAGAACGGGAGCGCCGGTCCACTGTGGATTGTTCGGCTGTCGCGGGTGCACTGTGGTTCTCCTCGTCGTTCACCGTGTTTGACCAACGGCGACGAGCTTCGCCGAAACGGGAATGTGTCCACTTCGGGCAGACGGCCAGTGCTGCGCCGCCCGGCATCGGCCGATCGGCCGACCCGGTCCGGGCCACACGGCCAAGGTGCGGGGCGCGGGCGATCCTCTACCGTTTCGTTGTGGCCGCCGAAAACACCGAGACCTCGTTCTACGCACGCGCCAGAGAGTTCGCGCGGCGGCTCGGCGTGCCCGCGATCGTGTTGTTCGGCGCGCTGCTGTTCGACATCCTGTTCCTCGGCAGCGCCGCGATCGACGACGCCGGCCCCAAGTGGGTCGACCTGTGGCTGTTCCCCGGCATCTTCGCGATGGCGGGCTGTGTGTGGTGGTCGCGCTCCCGCGCCGCCGTCGCCGCTGCTGCCGGGGCAGGCGTGCTGGTCCTGTCCAGCGTGCTGATCCGGTACACGCACGCGCCGACGTACTCGAGCCTGCTGGCGAACCTTTCCATCACCGAGGTGGTGGCCGGGGTCGAGTTGGTCTACTTCGCGGCGCGAAAGACCCGTCTCGGTGTCGCGTTCGCGGTGATCGGCTCGCTCGTGGTCGGCGCGCTGTGTGCGGTCTTCGGCCGTGTCCACACCTACTACCTCAGCGGCAATCAGGTCGTGACCAGCATGTTCGTCGGCTTGGGCCTGCTGGCCGGCGCCACCGTGCTCGGCCTGATCGCCCGGCCGCGCAACCTGCCGAAGCCGAAGACACGCTGGCTGGCCGACCACCAGTCACCGACGGTCCGGCTGATCGCCGAGACCCTGCGCAACCAGTGGCCACTGGTGGGCATCCTCGCGCCGCTGTTGCTGATCGACTTCATCACCACCTACAACAACAACTTGCGCCCGCTGCCGATGCTGGTCTGCTCGATCGCCGCCGCGGGCATTGTCCTGATCGCCCCGCGTTTTCCGGGACCCGCCACGGTGGCGTTGGCGGCCGTGTTCTTCCTGACCACGCTCGTTTCGCCCTTCGCCGGGCGCGGCATCCTCTGGGGCGGTGGGTTGACGCTGCCCGAGGTGGCAGCCGGGATGGGCATGGTCGTGCACCTCATCCGTCTGGTCCCGGCGAAGCGCGCCTGGCCGAGAATCGGGTTGCTCGCCGTAACGGTCGCGATCAGCGCCACGTTCGGCGGCGACGCGAAGGGTGGCCGGGTCAGCTCGGAGCTGCTGGGCATGTTGTTCGTCGTCGCGGCGCTTCTGCTCGGGCTCGCGGTGGCCACCGGGCTGTTCCTGCGCTCGCGGGACCGCGAACGCAAGCAGGTCATCAAGTCCGCGGTCACCGACGCGCAGACGTCCGAGCGGATGGCGCTGGCCCGCGAGCTGCACGACGTCGTCGCGCACCACGTCACGGGGATCGTGGTGCAGGCGCAGGCGGCGAAGATGATGGCGGCGAAGGACCCGCAGATCGCGGTCGAGGCGATGGGCCGGATCGAGCACGCCGGGACCGAGGCACTCGTCGCGATGCGCCGGCTGGTGAGCAGCATGCGCGGGGACACGCCCACCGGGTCGAGCGAGTTCAGCGAGCAGGCGACCACCGATCTCGGGGCGGACCTGCGCAGGCTCGTCGAGGGCTCCCAGCACGGTGTCGAGACTTCGACCCACATCGACCTGCCACCGGATCTGCCGCACGAGGTCGGCCGGTCGGCGCTGCGGCTGGTCCAGGAGGCGCTGACGAACATCGGGAAGCACGCGTCGGGTGCGACGGAAGCCCTGGTCGTCGCCGAGGTCGCCGGGCAGGAACTGCACCTCCAGGTGACCGACAACGGCCGTGAGCCGGACCGCCGTCCGGCCGGGGGATCGGGAGGATACGGTCTGGTCGGTATGCGCGAACGGGTCGCGTTGCTGCACGGCAGGATCTCCGCGGGCCGGGCCCCGGACGGGGGCTGGCGGGTCGAGGCCTGGCTGCCGCTCGCGGAGCAGAGGAACGAGGACGAGTGATCCGGGTACTGATCGCCGACGACCAGGAAATGGTGCGGATGGGGTTCCGCATGATCCTGGACGCGCAGGACGACATCGAGGTGGTCGCCGACGTCGCGGACGGCGTCTCGGCGGTGGCGAAGGCTCGCGAACTGCGTCCCGACGTGTGCCTGCTCGACATCCGCATGCCCGGCCTCGACGGGCTCGAGGTCACCCGGCAGCTGGCAGGCCCGGACGTCACCGACCCGCTGAAGGTCGTCGTGGTCACCACGTTCGACCTCGACGAATACGTGCACACCGCGTTGCGCAACGGCGCCAGCGGCTTCCTGCTGAAGGACGCCGGGCCCGCGCTGCTGATCGAGGCGGTGCGCGCGGCGGATCGCGGCGACGCGCTGGTGTCGCCGCAGATCACCGTCCGGCTGCTGAAGCACTTCGACGGCAGCAACGGCAAGGCGAAGCGCAACGCCCCGCCGCCGTCCGAACCGCTGACCGCGCGCGAGATGGACGTCGTGAAGGCGGCGGCGCGCGGTTTGACGAACACCGAGATCGGCGCCGAGTTGTTCCTTTCGCTGTCCACGGTGAAGACGCATCTGGCCTCGGTGCAGAGCAAGGTCGGCGCGCGCAACCGCGTCGAGATCGCGGCGTGGGCCTGGCGGAGCGGTGTCGTCGACTGACAGGGTGAGCCCGTAAGATCTCGTCATGTCGCGCCGTTTTCACGCCCCCGTCGTCCTGCCCGCCGATCCCTCCTGTTCCCTGCTGCGTGACGCGGTCGTAGATGTCGGCGAAGACGGCCGCATCACCTTCTGCGGTCTTCGCGCCGAGGCACCGGAATGGTCCGGCGCGGTCACCGAGCTGACCGGGATCCTGCTGCCGGGCCTGGTCAACACGCACGCGCACAGCCCGATGACGCTGCTGCGCGGGATGGGCGGGGACCTGCCACTGCTGCGCTGGCTGCGCGAGATCATCTGGCCCGCCGAGGCGAAGCTGCGGCCGGAGGACATCCGGGCCGGGATGCTGCTCGGCTCGCTGGAAATGCTGCGGCACGGTGTGACGACGAGCGCCGAGATGTACTTCGAGGGCGAACAGCTCGCCGACGCCGTACTCACCACCGGTGGGCGCGTGCTCATCGCGCCGCCGGTGATGGACCTGCCGACGTTGGGACTGACCTGGCGTTCGACGCTCGGCGCGATCGACAAATGGATCGACACCGACGGGCTACGCTTCGGCGCCGGTGACCGGATCGAGCTGAGCTACGGACCGCATTCGGCGTACATGCTTTCCCCGGAAGGCCTCGCGGCGACGGCGGAATCGGCCGCGGCCCGCGGCGCGCTGGTGCACATCCACGTCGCCGAGGCGGCGCTGGAGGACACCGCGCAGCGCGAGGAGTTCGGCTCGGTGCCGAAGCTGCTGGAGCAGGTCGGCATGCTCCAGGGCCGGATGCTCGCGGCACACGCGATCCATCTGTCCGATGAGGACATCGAGTTGTTCGCCAAATACCGGGTCGGGGTGGGGCACTGCCCGGGTTCCAACGCGAAGCTCGCCTCCGGGATCGCGCGGATCGCGGAGCTGCGTGCCGCGGGCGTCGACGTCGGGATCGGCACCGACGGCCCGGCCAGCAACGACGACATCGACCTCTGGGAGGAAATCCGGCTGACCGCGATGTTCGCCCGGCTGGCGACCGGCGATTCGACCGTGCTCACCGCGGCCGACGTCTTCATGCTCGCCACCCGCGGCGGGGCCGCGGCGCTGAGCCGCCCGGACATCGGCGCGCTGGAGCCGGGCCGCTGGGCCGACATGGTGCACGTCGACGTCGACGGCCCGGCGTTCGCCGCCGGCCTCGACGTCCCGGACGAACATCTGCTGTCGAACCTGGTGTGGGCCGCGGGATCGCGGTATGTGCGGGACGTCTGGGTCGCGGGCGAGCAGGTCGTGGCGGACGGCGAATCGACGCGGGTGGAGCGGGCCAAGGTGCAGGCCGCGGCGGGCGAGGCCGCGGCCCGGCTGCGCTAGCGGTTCGTGCGGGGCCGGAGCACGACCTCGGTGAGGTGTGCCTCGGGGCTCGCGGTCACGGCCGTGCGGACGGCGGCGGCCACGGACTCGGGACGCAGGTAGCGGCCGGGGTCGTAGTCGTTGCCCTCGCTCGCGACGAGCGCCTGCTGCATCTCGGTGTCGGTACGCCCCGGGTACACGGACGTCACCCGCAGGGCCTGCTCCTCCTCGCGAAGCGAGTCGGCGAAGGCACGGACGGCGAACTTGCTGGCGGCATACGGCCCCCAGCCGGGCCGCGCGTTCTGCCCGGCACCGGAGTTGATCACCACGACGTGCCCCTTCGCCGCGCGGAGCGCGGGCAGCAGCCGCCGGGTGAGCTCGACGACCGCGAGGACGTTGACGTCGAAGTTGTCGCGCCAGTCCTGCGCGGTGGAGTCGGCGAGCGTGGCGACCTTCGCGACGCCGGCGGAGTGGACGAGGACGTCGAGTTTGCCGATCGCGGCGGCGGCCTTGTCCAGTGCTTCGGGATCGGTGAGGTCGACCGGCCATACGCTGCTGTTCGGGACCTCGGCGGCGATCTTGGCGAGCGCGTCGGCGTCACGGCCGCCGAGGAGGAGACGGTGGGTCGGGGCGAGTGCGCGGGCGATCGCCGCGCCGATGCCGCGGGAGGCACCGGTCACCAGGGCAAGGGGAAGCTCGGTCATGCTCCCCACGGTAAGGGCGGTGGTGGGTTGGGTCCGGGTGGGGTGCTGAAGGACCCCTTCGGTGCACTCAATGCACTGAACGCGTCCTTCAGCACGGCGAACGCACCGAAGGCGTCCTTCACGGACTGCCCGAGGCGTTGTCCACAGGTAGTCGGCCGTTGTGGACAACTCCGGCCTCAGCGGCTCGTTTTCGGGGTTTCGTCGTACCCCGGCGATAGAATGGTCTTGGGGTCGCCCCCCGGAGCGGGTGGGGGACACCCCCACGTAGCGAAGGAGTGGGTCAGGGGGTCGAGGCCAGGCGGATGCCGGGGATGAGGCCGAGGTCCAGAGCCAGGTTTTCGCGGTGCGCGGCGTCGATCGTGGTCGGCGGGGTGCAGCCGGTCACGGGGTCGGCGTCGGAGTCGCGGGCCGGGTCGCCGAGGTGCGGGCGGGTCGGCAGGTAGCCGGAGTGGGTGGGCGGCAGGGCCTTCACGTCGAAGCAGACCTGGTATACGCCCGGCTTCAGCTTGTCGAAGAGGTACTTTCCGTCGGCGCCGGTCGTGGTGGTGGCGACGGTGTCCCCGCCAGCGGATTTCAGCAGCACGCGCACGCCACGGATTCCCGTCTCACCACGGTCCTGCACACCGTTGCGGTTCCCGTCCGCCCAGACGTAGTCGCCGATCCGGCCGATCGCGGGCGGCGGAGTGACCACAATGGACGATGAGGCCGACTTCTCCGGCAGGGTGCCACCCGGGTAGGCCGCGGTCACCGTGGCGGTGCCGACGTGGCCGTTGTCCTGCTCGGTGACGTTCGCGTGCTCGCACAGGACGTCCCGGCTTTCCCCTGCCGCGAGCGGAAAACCGCTGTCGGGCAGTGCGCACCACGGATCCCGCACGGCGACGTTCTCCAGTGCCTGCGTGCCCTCGTTGGTGACCGTGACCTTGAACCGCGCGGTGCCGCCCGCGGGAATGGTCGCGATCGAGGCCCACTCACCCGTTGCCGGGTTCTGCACCTGCGACCGCACCGAGTACGCGGCCAGCTGCAGGTAGACGCAGTCCCACATCACCCACGTGTAGTTGGTGGCGGCGAAGAACTTCACCGACGTCGCGGAGTCCGGCGCCACCACCGGCGCGAAGTCCTGGCGTTCGAGCCCGCCCTGGTCGACGTCGCGGCCGACGTCGAGTTTGTGCTCGAGCACCTGCTTGCCGCCGCCGTCGTAGAACCGCAGACCGGTGGCCAGTGCCCGATCGGGATAGGAAAGATTCGCTTTCAGCGTCCCGGTCCAGGCGGTCAGCGTGTAGGCGCCGCCGGGGACGAACTTCTGGTCCTGTTCGGCGCTGCTGACCATGCGGTCCGGGGTCTGGACCAGCGCGTACTTCGCGCCATCGGCGGGATAGGTGCCGTCGGTGAACAGCCGTGGCGTCTTCACCCCGGGTGTCCGCGGCGGCACGGGCGCGGCCGGAGTGAAGAGGTAGCCCTCGGGGGCACCGCGCTGAGTGACCTTTTCCACGCTCGGGTTCGCGGCGATCCCGCCGGTGCATCCCGGCGCGACCGGCCCCGGTTCGGTCACCCCCGAAGCGGTGGGGGTGACCGAACCGAGGACGAGGGACACGGCGGCGACCACCACAAAGCCCGCACGTGCCCTGTTCACCGGACGCTCCTGCCTGCCGACAGCTACCAACCGTGGAACACCACGAGCGAAGTTAGCCGCCGGAGCGCGGCCGCGGCATCGCTGAACAGGGTCGAATGCTCGCCACGCTCGGTTACCGGACGCCGATCTGGCCGACCAGCCCGAACCGGCCCTTCTTCCACACCGACACGATCGCGGGCCGCGGCTGCGCCGATCCGCCGTCCGGCCAGTGCGAGGTCGGGTTCGCCGAGCTCGCCGCGTTCTCGCCGGGGTGCTGCACCGCGACGAGCACCAGGTGGTCGGTCACCACCGGGCCGCAGGTCTCCGCGCCGACCGGCACCGAGAGGAACTGCTTGACGTGCCCGCGTTCCGGCCCGTCGACCGGGACCGAGAACAGCCCGTCGTTGGCGCCGAGCGCGTTGCCGTCGGTGGCGATCCACAGGTTCCCGTGCCGGTCGAACGCGACGTTGTCCGGGCACGAGATCGGGCTGACCTGGTCCTTCGGGAACCCGCCGAAATAGGTGTCGGCAGTCGCCGGGTCACCGCAGACGAGCAGCAACCGCCAGGTGAACTTGGTCGACGCGGCGTCGCCGCGATCCTCCGCCCATTCGAGGATGTGGCCGTTCTTGTTGCCCTTGCGCGGATTCGCCTCGTCCGCAGCGGCTTTGCCCGCCGCGCCGCGGTCGCTGTTGTTGGTGAGCGCCGCGTAGATCCGGCCGTTGACCGGGTTCGGCTCGATGTCCTCCGGACGGTCCATTTTGGTCGCCCCGGCTTTGTCCGCGGCGAGCCGGGTGAAGACGTAGACCTCTTCCGCGGTCATACCGTCCACAAAGGACTTGTCGCCGCTGGCCAGCGGAATCCATTCGCCGACGCCGTCGAATTCGCCGTCCGAGGGGAGCTTGCCGGTGCCGTCGATCTCGCCTGCCGGGCTGTCGCCGGTGAACTTGCCGACGTAGAGCGTGCCTTCGTCGAGCAGCGCGGAATTGTGCCGCCGCGCGTGCGCGCTGTCGCCCTTCTTGTACTTGCCCTTCGAGACGTACTTGTAGATGTACTCGAAACGCTCGTCGTCACCGGAATACACCGCGACGCGGCCGTCCGCGGTGATCTTGACGTTCGCGGCCTCGTGCTTGAACCGGCCCAGCGCGGTGTGCTTGATCGGCGTCGAATTCGGGTCGTGCGGGTCGATTTCGACCACCCAGCCGAACCGGTTGGGTTCGTTGGGCTCCCGCGCGACATCCCAGCGCTTGTCGAACCGTTCCCATTTCCGGGTGCTCGCCCCGGTGCCGACCGCGTACCGCTTGAGCCGCGACGCGGTGGCGGGGTCGGCGACCTTGTCGGCGTTGGCGAAGTACTGGTGGAAGTTCTCCTCGCCGGAAAGCACCGTGCCCCAGGGCGTTACGCCGCCGGAGCAGTTGTTCTGCGTGCCGCGTACCTTGCGCCCGGTCGGATCCGCCGAGGTCTTCAGGAACTTCGACCCCGCGGCCGGGCCCCGCACCTCGAACTCGGTGTCGAGCGTGATCCGGCGGTTGTAGCGGCTCGGAACCGCCCGCAGGGCACCGAAAACCGGGTCACGGTAGGTCTGCACGACGGACAGGCCGTGGGCGGCCCAGGCGATCTTGACCTGCTCCTCGGTCGGGCTCGCCGGGTCGTACTGGTCGGCGGGGAAAAGGTGCACCTCGGTGGTGTACTCGTGGTTGACCACCAGCAGATTGCGGACACCCAGCGGATCCTGCGGGATCAGCCCGACGAAGTCGTTGTTGTAGCCGAACTGCTTCGCCTGTGCCGCCGCGGTCTGGTTGCGGAAGTCGAACTTCGGCGCGCCGGGCACCACCGCGTCGCCCCACCTGATCACGACGCTCTGGTCATAGCCCTCGGGAATGCTGACCTGGTCGAGCTTGTTCGGCGGCACCGGGTCGAAGTCGGTCCCGGGCGCCGGGCGGTCCGGGTGCCCGGGCCTGCCCGCCGCGGCGGGGACGGCACCGGCGGCGGGGGTGGCGGCCGCCGTGCCGGAGAGAGCGGCGAAGCCGCCCGCCGCCGCGGCGAGCACCGCGCCCGCCTTCAACGCTCCGCGCCGGGACACCACGTCCTTGACGACGTCACCGAAGTACTCGTTGCCGGACGGGTTCGGTGCCGGGTGCGCACAGGCGTTGCCACAGCGGTACTCGCAGGTGAGGGGAGAACGTCCGCCGGGGTGTACGGGGTACAACGGCAGCGGACGTCCACGCTCGAAGGACACGGGGCCTCCAGGGTCACTCAGTCGGGAACGAGCCGACCGTAAGTGCCCGAAGCCAGCCGATTCGGACAAACAGGTGAACAACGGGTGTATTCCGCCTGTGTGCCCGAATGGTTACGGCTGGTCAGAACTCTTCGTCGCCCACCAGCGCGGCTTCCTTGGGCACCGTGTGCGGGTCCGCCTGCCGCGTCCGGACCATGAGCAGCCCACCCGCGCCGACGCACAGCACCGCGGCGACCACGAACGGCGCGTGCGGCGAACCGAACCAGTCCGCGACGTGCCCGACCAGGGTTGCCGCGACGGCGCCGCCGAGCCAGCGGCAGAAGTTGTAGCCCGCGCTCGCGACCGGGCGCGGCGCGTCACTGATCGACATCGCGGTCCCGGTGAACAACGTGTTCAGCAGCCCGGAAACCAGGCCCGACAGGATGATCCCGACGACGATGACCGGCTTGCTCGGCACCGCGAGCACGACCATCAGCACCGCGTAACCGAAGACCGCGAGCGCCGCCGCGTGCCGCTCACCGAGCCGGGCCGCCAGCTTCGGCGCGAACGCGACACCCGCGACCGCGACGCAGACACCCCAGCCGCAGAAGATCAGGCCGACCGCGATGGCGCTCCAGCCGAGGACGAACGGCGACCAGGCCAGCACCGCGAAGAACGCCGCGGTGTAGAGCGCGGACGCGATGGAAGTCCGCAGCAGTCCGGGGTGACGCAGCGCGCGGATCGGGTCGAGGAGCTTGATCGGATCCCGCTTCTCGTGCGCGTCGCTGCGCAGATAGACGGCGCACAGCACGAGTCCGCAGGCCATCAGGATCGCGGTGCCGACGAACGGGCCGCGCCACGAGATGCTGCCGAGCAGCGCGCCCAGCAACGGGCCGACCGCCAGGCCGAGGCCGAGCGCGGCCTCGTACAACAGGATCGCGCCCGCCTGCCCGCCGGTCGCCGCGCCGACGATCACGGACAACGCGGTGGCGATGAAGAAGGCGTTGCCGAGACCCCACACCGCACGCAGTCCGACGAGCTGTTCGATCGAACCCGCCGCCGCACACAACGCCGTGGCCAGCACGATCAGCGTCAGCCCGACGAGCACCGTGCGCTTGGCGCCGAACCGCGCGCTCGCCGCGCCGGTCACCAGCATCGCGATGACCTGGACGCCGAGGTACGACGAGAACAGCAGCGTCACCTGCGACGGCGTGGCGTTCAGTCCTTTGGCGATGGACAGCAGGATCGGGTCGACGAGCCCGATCCCCATGAACGCGATGACCGCGGCACCCGCGGTGATCCAGACCTGCTTGGGCTGTCCTTTGACGGCGTCCAGCAGGCTCGCGTGTCCTTCAGCGCTCATCGGGGATCAGTTCCTCCTTCTTGAATCCGATCGGCTTGGTTTCGACCAATTTGGTGAGGGCGGGCAGCGCGGCCTCGATGGCGGCGCGGTCGGCGTCGTCGAGCTCCATGAGCCGCTCGCGGAGGAATTCCTCCCTGGCGGCGGCCAGTTCGGCGTAGAAGCGGTTGCCCTCGTCGGTGACCTCGACGAGCACGGCCCTGCCATCGGCCGGGTCGGGTGTGCGGCTGACGATGCCCATCCGTTCGAGGCGGCGGACGACATCGGTCATCGACGGCATCCGGACGCCTTCCAACTCGGCCAGCGCGCTCATCCGGCGCGGCCCGCCCTCGATCAGCTCACGCATGACCGACCCCTGGGTCAGGGTGAGCGTGAGCTGCGGGGTCTGCCGGCGGATGACGTAGTACAGCCGGAAGAACAGGGGGCGGAGCTCATGCGCCAGGTCGGCCACTCGGGAAGTCACTTAGCTATGCTAACAAATTTAGTTAGGGTGTCGAAGTAATTCCACTCACAGCTACCCTGCGAGGTATGGACGCGGTGATCTTCGACCTCGACGGCGTACTGGTCGACTCCGAACGGATCTGGGACGAGGTGCGACGCGCGGTCGTCGCCGAACACGGCGGAACGTGGCGACCCGAGGCGACCAGGGCGTTGCAGGGGATGAGCACCCCGGAGTGGGCGCGCTACCTCGTGGAAGAACTGGGCACACAGCTCACGCCGGGCGAGGCGGCAACGCTGGTCGTCAAGCGGATGGCCACGCGCTACGCCGAGGACCCGCCGTTGATCGACGGCGGAGTGGACGTCGTGCGCGCTGTCGCGGACCGGTGGCCGGTGGCGATCGCCAGCTCGTCACCGCCGCTGCTCATCAAGGGCTACCTGGACGTCACCGGCCTGCCGGTGGCGGTCGCGGTGTCCTCGGAACAGGTCGGCGCCGGGAAGCCTGCCCCCGACGTCTACCTGCGGGCGGCCGAGCTGCTGGACGTCCCGGCGGCGGACTGCGCGGCGGTCGAGGACTCGACGAACGGGCTGAAGTCGGCGATGGCCGCGGGGATGGCGGTGTACGCGGTCCCGAACCCGCACTTCCCGCCGGACCCCGAAGTGCTGAAGGAGGCCACCGCCGTGGTCGACGGCATCACCGCGCTCCCGGCCGCGCTGGGCGTGGGCTGAAGGGGACTTTCGTCTCGTAGGACGTACTGAAGGGGGGGGGGGGCTTCGGGGGCTCAGCGCGCCGCACCCCCCCCGCCACCCCCCCGACAGCGCCCCGCTCGAGCGGACGCGGGAGAAGGGGACGG
>NZ_JBHYIK010000010.1:68678-82426 GCF_042739735.1 Amycolatopsis sp. NPDC059027
CGACCAACCCGCCCTCCCGGCCGGGCTGGGGGTGGGCTGATGGGGACTTACGAATGGTTGCACGTATTGATGGGCACTTTCCTCGCGTGTGATGCGAGGAAAGTCCCCTTCAGCTCACAGCGTCAGCGTTCGATGTCGCCGCGGATGAAGCGTTCGACGGCGTCGCGCGCGGTGGCGTCGTCGTACTGCTCGGGCGGCGACTTCATGAAGTACGACGACGCGGAGAGGATCGGGCCGCCGATGCCGCGGTCCAGCGCGATCTTCGCGGCGCGCACGGCGTCGATGATGATCCCGGCCGAGTTCGGCGAGTCCCACACCTCGAGCTTGTACTCGAGGTTCAGCGGCACGTCACCGAAGGCGCGGCCCTCCAGCCGGACGTAGGCCCACTTGCGGTCGTCGAGCCACTGCACGTAGTCCGACGGTCCGATGTGGACGTTGCCCTTGCCCAGCTCGCGGTCGACCTGCGAGGTGACCGACTGCGTCTTCGAGATCTTCTTCGACTCGAGGCGCTCCAGCTCCTTCATGTTCAGGAAGTCCATGTTCCCGCCCACGTTGAGCTGCATCGTCCGGTCGAGCTGGACACCGCGGTCCTCGAACAGCTTCGCCAGCACGCGGTGCGTGATGGTCGCACCCACCTGGGACTTGATGTCGTCACCGACGATCGGCACGCCCGCCTCGGTGAACTTCGCGGCCCACTCCGGGTCGGACGCGATGAACACCGGCAACGCGTTGACGAACGCGACGCCCGCGTCGATCGCGGCCTGCGCGTAGAACTTGTCGGCCTCCTCGGAGCCCACCGGCAGGTACGACACCAGCACGTCCGCACGCGCCTCGCGCAGCGCGGCGACGATGTCCACCGGCGCCTCGTCGGACTCCGCGATCGTCTCGCGGTAGAACCGGCCGAGCCCGTCGTAGGTGTGGCCCCGCTGCACGGTGACGCCGAGCGGCGGCACGTCGGCGATCTTGATCGTGTTGTTCTCGCTGGCGAAGATCGCCTCCGAGAGGTCACGGCTGACCTTCTTGGCGTCGACGTCGAACGCGGCGACGAACTCGATGTCACCGACGTGGTAACCGCCGAAGTCGACGTGCATCAGACCGGGGACGCGCGTGGCGGGATCCGCGTCACGGTAGTACTGGACGCCCTGGACCAGCGACGCCGCGCAGTTGCCGACGCCCACGATGGCCACCCGAACGCGGCGGTTCTCGCCCATGCCGGTTACTCCTTCATCCGTTTTCTTCTCGTGTGGAACTTCGGCCGCGACGCTGCGGCGCGCGAACGACTCAGGTCCCCTCCGGACCCCGCCGCTCAGCTTGTTCGTGCGCGATCAGCTCGTTGAGCCAGCGCACCTCCCGCTCGCTCGTCTCCAGCCCCAGCCGGTGCAGCTCGCGGGTGTAGCGATCGATCTTCTCCTCGGCCCTGGCCAACGCCGTCCGCAAACCCTCGCGACGCTCCTCGACGCGACGGCGACGGCCTTCCAGAATCCGCATCCTGACGTCGGCCGGTGTCCGCGAGAAGAACGCCAGGTGGACTCCGAAGCCCTCGTCGTCCCAAGTCTGCGGACCCGCGTCGCCGAGCAGCTCGGCGAACCGCTCCTTCCCCTCCGCGGTCAGCTTGTACACGCGCCTGCCGCGCCGGGACCACGCCCGTTCGTCCGCCGTGTCGAGCTCCTCGACCAGATATCCGGCCCTGAGCAGACGACGCAGCGTCGGGTACAGCGAGCCGTACGAGAACGTCCGGAACATCCCGAGCGTCTCGTGCAGGCGTTTGCGCAGCACGTACCCGTGCATGGGCGCCTCGTGCAGCAGCCCCAGGATCGCGAGCTCCAGCACACCGCACCCCCTTCCGGGAACAAACCACGGCCGGCGGCGTTGCTCCTGAGCGGGCCACCGGGCCGCGTCAACCTACCGGTCCACTATATCGCGCCGATACATCCGAGTGGCGTACCTAACCTTGCCCACCCTGGGGTGAACCCGGCGAAAGTCACCAGAGAGTTATGGAAGGTTCGGCGTGTCGGGGTAGCGCGGGGGCCCTGAAGTCGCATGGGCCGCCGGGCACACAGCAAGAACCCGTAGTCTGTGCTCGTGCGAAACCAGCGGCAGGTAGTGGACTACGCCTTGCAGCGCCGTGCGCTGCTGGCGGGTGTCCGCTCGGGACGCGTCGGTGACCTGGAGGTCTGCGACGCGAGTCCCTATCTGCTCCGTGCGGCCAAGTTCCACGGCAGGGCAGGCGATCAGCGCTGCCCGATGTGCCGCACGAAGGAGCCGCTGACCCTGGTGTCCTGGGTCTACGGCGACGAGTTGAAGCACGTCTCGGGGTCGGCGCGTACTCCCGACGAACTGGCCAGGATGGCCGGGGTGTTCGGCGAGTTCACCGTCTACGACGTGGAGGTGTGCCGGTCGTGCCATTGGAACCACCTGGTCCAGTCGTACGTCCTGGGCACGGGGGAACAGCCACGGACCCGCCCGCGGAGGACTGCGGGTCAGTGATCAGAACCACAACAGCCGCAGAGGACAGAACGGTGTTGCCCGAGACGCCGGTCTGGGAGGCCCCTTCGTGAACGACGACCGCAGCGCCTGGCCGAGCCAGGAGCCCGACGCACCTCGCCGTGCCGCTTGGCCGGGGGAAGAGCCGGGACCCGCGTGGCCCGGCGAGGAACCCCCGCGCCGTCCGCAGCGCCGGAACACCCCGCCGCGCGGGACGGCGCGGCCGAACGGTGCTCCCCAGAACGGTGGCCCCGCGTGGCCGACCGGCGACGAGCCGGGCGGCGCGGGACCGCAGTGGCCCGGCGACGAGCCGCCCGCGCGGCCGCAGCGGCCGCAACGTCCTCAGCAGGGCATGCCGCCACGACGGCAGGGTCCGCCGCCGGGTGGCCGCCCGCCCGGCCCGCCGCCGCAGAACGGCGGTTTCCGCCAGCCGCCGCCGGGTCGCCGTCCGGCACCGCCGCCCCCGCCCCAGGAGCGGGAACCCGACCTGATCACGCATCAGGTGCACAACGGCACCGACTTCGGCTACGACCCGTACGACGATCGCTACGACGACCGCCGTCGTGACGACTACGACGACGAGGACGCGCGCTTCAACGAGTTCGCGGCCGGCGAAGACGAGGCCGAGCCCGGCGAAGACGGCAAGAAGGGCAAGAAGCAGCTCACGCCGAAGCAGCGCAAGAAGCGCCGCTGGAAGATCATCCGGCGGTGCGCGTACGCGTTCGTCGGCATCTTCTTCGTGATCCCCGCGATCGCCTTCGTGATCACGTACTTCCTGGTCGACGTGCCGACGCCGGAGAGCATCGCGGCGCTGCAGAACCAGCCGGTGACGTACTACTACGCCAACGGCGAGGTACTGGGGAAGGACATCCCCGAGGGCGGCAACCGGGTGCTGCTGCAGCCCGGCCAGATCCCCGACGTGGTCAAGCACGCGGTGTACGCCGCCGAGGACGCGACCTTCGAGACCAACAGCGGCTTCGACATCCTGGGCATCCTGCGCGCGGCCGTCAACCAGGTCACCGGTGGCCAGGGCGGTGGCTCGACGATCTCCCAGCAGTACATCAAGAAGGCGACCGAGAACGAGGCGCCGACGCTCAGTCGCAAGTGGACGGAGCTGGCGAAGTCGTTCAAGATGAACAACCAGATGTCCAAAGAGCAGATCATCACCGCCTACCTGAACACGATCTTCTTCGGTCGCAGCTCGAACGGGATCCAGGCGGCGTCGAAGGCCTACTTCAACAAGGACGTCAAGGACCTCAACGCCTCCGAGGCCGCGCTGCTCGCGGGACTCATCCAGGGCCCGAGCAACTCGGGCAAGACCGAGTACGCCACCAAGCGATGGAACTACGTACTCGACATGATGGTGAAGTACAAGTGGCTCGACCAGGCCACGCGCGCGAGCTACCAGTTCCCGACGCCGATCCCGCTCAGCCAGGCCAAGAAGGAGGAGGGCGGCAGCGTCCCCTACTTCGTCAAGCTGCGGATGAAGGACGAGCTGGAGGCCAAGGGGTACGACGAGAAGAAGCTCTACTCCATCGGCGCGAAGGTCTACACCACCATCGATCCGGCCGCCCAGAAGGCCGCCGAACAGGCGGTCCAGGAAGGGATGAAGGGCCAGACCGACGAGAACCTCAAGAACGCGCTGGTCGCGGTCGATCCGAGATCCGGCGGTGTGCTCGCCTACTACGGCGGGCCCGAGGTCGTGAAGGACGAGAACGGCACGGACCAGCTCGGCCAGGACAGAGCCAACCAGGCCAGAAACCCTGGTTCGTCGATGAAGCCCTTCGACCTCACGGCGTTCCTCAAGATGGGCGGTGGCCTCGGCGACACCTTCGACGGGACCAACAACCGGAACCTCGGCGGCCGCGTCGTCCGCAACGCGGACCCGAGTTCCAGTTGCAGCACCCAGTGCACGGTCGCGGAGGCGATGGAAATCTCCGCCAACACCGTGTTCTTCGACATGGTGCTCAACAAGACCCATCCGGGGCCGGTGGCCGACGCGGCCAAGGAAGCCGGGATGAAGATGGCGCCCGACGGCCGGGCCAAGATGGGCGACGACGCCAACATCTCCCTCGGCGGTGGGTCCACCGTCGCCACCCCGGAGGACATGGCCGCGTCGTACGCGACCTTCGCCGCCGGTGGGTTGCGCCGGGACCAGCACTTCGTGGCGAAGATGCAGAACTCCGCCGGCGAGACGGAATTCGAGGTCAACGATCCCGGCAAGCCCGCGTTCGACCCCGACGCGGGAAGGAGCTCGCAGCTCGCCGGTACCGTGACCAAGTCGCTCGTGCCGGTCATCCAGCACTCGAAGCTGAAGTGCCCCACCGGCCACGAATGCGCGGGCAAGACGGGTACGCAACAGTACGACCCGCAGCCGAACGACCCGCCGTCCTACAACGACCGGAACGCGCAGACCTGGATGGTCGGCTACACGCCGTCGGTGTCGGCCGCGGTCTGGGTCGGCGGTGACGGCAACAAGCCACTGCACGACAAGAACGGCAAGCCGATCTTCGGGTCGACCATCGCCGGTCCGACGTGGGCGAACTTCATGCAGCTGTATCTGAAGGGCAAGCCCGCGGAGAAGTTCCCCCAGGTCAAGTTGGTCGGCAAGGACCCGACGACGGCGACGCCGACCCCGACGTACACGCCGACGAACACCCCGACCCCGACGAACACCCCGACTCCGACGACCACGCCGACCACGCCGTCGGAAACGGAGACCCCGACTTCGCGGAGCAGCAGGAGCAGCACGCCGCGCCCGGGGCCGACCAGCGGGATCTTCCCGCCCGTCGGTGACAACGGCACCGGAGGCGGTGGCTCCGGCGGGCACAACGGCGGCGGGCCGGCGCCGCCGAACTAGCCCGAACAGCCCAGTGAGGCGGGGCGTGCGCGACGCACGTCCCGCCTCATTTTTTGCCGTAGGCCAGTGAACCCGCTCCCTGCCTCATACGTCCTCCTTGACAAGGAGGGCTGCGCCCGCAGCCCGCCCGCGCCTCCGGAGGACCACACGTGAACGACGACCGCACCCACTCCTGGCCAGGTCAAGAGCCTGAACCATGGCGTCGTCCGAACCCTGGCCCCCCGCAGCCGGGCACTCCGCCGGGAGGAATGCCACCCCGGCGGCCCGGACCACCGCCGCCCGGCTACCGGCCGCCCCAGCAGCAGCGCCCGCAGGGCCGTCCGATGAACGGACCGCCTGCCCGCGAGCCCGAGCTGATGACCCATCACGTCCACAACGGGACCGAACCGGGTGAGTTCGAACCGCGGCGGAGACGGATGGACGCGCCGCCACCGGAACTCGCTCGCGGTGATGGCGGGCAGGGCGGCGTGCTCACCCCCGCACAGCGCAAGAAACGCCGCTGGCGCCGGATCCGCCGCACGTCGTATGTCCTTTTAGGACTGTTCGTGGTGGTGCCCGCGATCGCGTTCGTGATCACGTACTTCGCCGTCGACGTCCCTTCGCCGACCGACGTGGCCCGCTCGCAGAGCCAGGCCGTCACCTTTCTCTACGCCGACGGCACCGAGATGGGCAAGGACAGCCCGTCCGGGGCGAACCGGCAGATCCTCTCCCCGCAACAGATCCCGGACGTGATGAAGCACGCCGCGATCGCCACCGAGGACTCGACGTTCGAGACCAACAGTGGCTTCGACGTCACCGGCATCTTCCGCGCGGTGTACAACCAGGTCACCGGCGGCGACGGCGGTGGCTCGACGATTTCCCAGCAGTACATCAAAAAGGCCACCGACAACGACGCGCCGACCCTGACGCGCAAGTGGACCGAGCTGGCCAAGTCCTTCAAGATGAACCAGACGTACGAGAAGAAGGACATCATCACCGCGTATCTGAACATCATCTACTTCGGGCGCGGGGCGTACGGCGTCGGCGCGGCATCGCAGGCCTTCTTCCACAAGGACGCCGCCCAGCTGAACTTCTCCGAGGCGGCGCTACTCGCCGGCCTCATCCAGCAGCCGGGCCGGTCGGAGAACGACAAGGTCGCGCGCGACCGGTGGACCACCGCGATGGACCGGATGCTGCAGAACCACTACATCACGCAGGCCGAACGTACGTCGGCGCAGTTCCCGACGCCGATCCCGCTCGCGCAGAGCAAGCAGCAGTCCGGTGCGCCGAACCGGTTCATCGCCCAGCAGGTCCGGGACGAACTGGCGGCACAGGGCATCACCGAGGACAAGTACTACTCGGGCGGCTACAAGGTCCAGACCACCATCGATCCCAAGGCGCAGCAGGCCGCGGAGCAGGCGGTAAAGGAAGGCATGCAGGGCCAGACCGACAACCGCCTGCTGAGCGCGCTCGTCGCCGTCGACCCCAAGACGGGCGGTGTGCTCGCCTACTACGGCGGCGCGGAAACCGTGAAGGGCCCGAACGGCGAGGAGCAGGCCGGACCCGACCGGGCGAACCAGGCCCGCAACCCCGGCTCGTCGATGAAGCCGTTCGACCTCGTCGCGTTCCTCAAGATGGGCAAGGGACTCAACGAAACCTTCGACGGTTCCAACAACCGGGTCTTCGACAACCGGACGATCCGCAACGCCGGGCCGGGTTCCACCTGCGGTCCACAATGTACGGTCGCGAAGGCCATGGAGATCTCGGCCAACACGGTGTTCTACGACATGGTCATGAACAAGACCCATCCGGGCCCGGTGGGGACCGCGGCGCAGGAAGCCGGGATCAAGACCAAGAACGAGGGCGGCCAGTCGACGATCTTCACCGGCGACAACAACATCGCGCTCGGCGGCGGCAAGACCGAGGTGTCGCCGGCGGACATGGCCTCTGCCTACGCGACGTTCGCGGCGGGCGGTATCCAGCGTGACCGCCACTTCGTCGTGAAGGTGGTCAACTCACAGAACGAAACCGCGTACGAAGCGAAGACCACGGGCAAGACCGCGTTCGCGAACGATTCCGACAAGTCCAAGCAGATCGCCGGGAACGTGACGACGTCACTGAAGCCGGTCATCTCGTTCTCGAAGCTGAACTGCCCGTCGGGGCATGAATGCGCGGGCAAGACCGGCACGCAGCAGTACGCGCCGCAGTCGGGCGACCCGGCGTCGGCGGCCGATTCCAACGCGCAGACCTGGATGGTCGGCTACACGCCGTCGGTCTCGGCCGCTGTCTGGGTCGGCGGTGACGGGAACATCGCGCTGCACGACAAGAAGAACCAGCCGATCTTCGGATCGACGATCGCCGCTCCGACGTGGGCGAAGTTCATGTCGCTGTACCTGAACGGCAAACCGGCGGAACGGTTCGACACGGTCAAGCCGATCGGCGACGCACCGAGCCAGTCACCTTCGCAGTCGCCGTCGCGGAACCCCGACGACGACAACGACACGACGCCGACCACCACGCCGACAAGGCCGTCCGAGGAGACGACCACGCCGACGAGGCCGACCAGGCCGAGCCACTCGAAGCCGCACAGGCCGTCGACGTCGACCATCGAGCTGCCGGGAGACGGCGACGACACCTGATCGACAACCACTACTGAAGGGCGTTTCCGAGGACGCGGAAACGCCCTTCACTGTTTTGACCGATCGTGCTACCTTCTGGCCATGCGGTCAGATTCCAAGTCGAGCGGTCCAACTTTCACCGAGCTGGCCAGACGGCGTCAGTTCGTGGACTGCGCGATCGAGGTGATCGCCGAACAGGGGTTCGCCGCGGCGTCGCTGGCGAAGATCGCCGCACGCGCGGGGACGAGCAAGGGCGTCATCTCCTACCACTTCAGTGGCAAGGACGAGCTGCTGGAGCAGATCCTGCGCGACGTGATCACCGATGTCGCCGGGTTCGTCGGGGCCGCGATGGCGGCGGCCACCACGGCGACCGGGAAACTGACCGCGTACCTCGAGTCCGGCATCGAGTACATGCGGCTGCACCGCGCCCAGTTCCTCGCGCTGCGGCAGATCTTCCCGAACATGCGGGACACCGACGGCAACGAGCGCTTCGTCAACGCGCCCGGCGGAGCCCGGGACCGGTCGATCGAGGAGATGCTCATCGAGGGGCAGCGCACCGGGGAATTCCGGCGGTTCGATCCCACCGTCATGGCCGTGACCATCCGGTCCGCGGTCGACGGTGTCCTCGACCACTGGGCGATGGACCCCGATCTCGACCTGCCCGCCTACACCCGCGAACTCGTTTCGCTGTTCATCCACGCGACCAGGGGGAAAACATGAGTCATTTCGCGTTCTGCGTGCCGACCGGTGCCGGACACGTCAATCCGACGCTCGCCGTCGCCTCGGAACTCGTCGCGCGCGGCCATCGCGTCACGTATGCCGCACCGGCGTTCTTCGCCGACCGCATCGCCGAAACCGGCGCAGAGATGATCGGCTACGAGTCGACGTTCGCGAAGATGTTCACCGAGCCGCCGAAGTTCGACCGCGGGGAACTGCCGAAGGTGATGGCGGGGAACCTGGAGGAGACACGGGCGGTGCTGGCACAGGTCGCCGAAGGGTTCGGCGACGTACGACCGGATCTCGTCGTGACCGACGCGCCGATCTCCTGGTGGGGACAGTTGCTCGCGGCGCGATGGGGTGTGCCGCGGGTGCTGAGCTGGCCGCACCTGGTGAGCAACGAGCACTGGTCGATGTCGAACTACTTCGAGGTCGACCTGCTCGACCCGCTGATCCTGCGCACGATCGAGCAGGCGGGACGCCTCGCCGCCCGCGACGGTCTCGACGGCGCGGACATGATCAACGGGACCGGCGCCGCTGCGGACCTGGTGTTCCTGCCGCGGGCGTTCCAGTTCGCCGGGGACACGTTCGCCGGCCACCATTTCGTCGGCCCGGCGCTGGGTGAGCGCGCGTTCCAGGGCAGATGGGAGCCGCCCGCGTCCGGTCGCGACGTGCTGCTCGTGTCGTTCGGCACCGCGTACAACAACGAGCCCGAGTTCTACCGGACCTGTCTGAAGGCGTTCGCGGATACCGACTTGCACGTGGTGCTCGTGACCGGCGAGCAGGTCGACCACGCGGCGCTCGGCGAGGTGCCCGAGCACGTCGAACTGCACAAATCCGTGCCACAGCTGAGCGTGCTGCGGCACGCGAAGGCGTTCGTCACGCACGCCGGAATGGGTTCGACCATGGAGGCGCTGAGTTTCGGTGTGCCGATGGTGGCGGTGCCTCAGGTCGGCGAGCAGCGCGCGAACGCCGACAGGGTCGCGGAACTCGGCCTCGGCAAACACCTTCCGCCCGCCGAGGTGACGGCGTCGAGCCTTCGCGATGCCGTGTTGTCCATTGTGGACAACACCGAGATCGCCGCGAACCTGAAGACCATGCAAGGAGAAATCGCCGCCGCCGGAGGCGCCCCGGCCGCGGCCGACGTCCTCGAAGGGCTGTGCTGAAGGGGACGTTCCTCGCATCGCATGGGCTGAAAGTCCCCTTCAGCTCATGTCATGAGACGAAAGTCCCCTTCAGCCGCACGACCTTGCGTTCCTTGCCCGCCAGGTGCGCGGCTTCGATGACGCGCAACGCTTCGACGGCCTCGGCCGCGTCGACCGGGTACGGGGCGCCGTCACGGACGGCGTCTCGTACCTGCGCGTAGAAATCCTCGTAGCGGCCCACCTCGGTGGGCACGATCTCGACGTCGTCGTTCACGCCGAGGGTGCCCGCGTCGCCTTCGGGCTCGACGCCCCAGCCGTCGCCACCCGGGCGAAGACCCGCCTTGATCTGCGGCTCTTGGACGTCGAGGCCGTATTTGGTGAACGTCGCCTTGTCGCCGAGTACCCGGAACCGCGGGTTTCGGGTGCCGGCCAGCGCCGAGGACCACAGGTGCGAGCGGACGCCGTTGACGTGGTGCAGCGCGACGAAGACGTCGTCGTCGACCTGGACCCCGGCGCGGCGGCGGTCGACCTCCGCGTACACCTCGGCGACCGGGCCGAACAGTTGCAGCGCCTGGTCGACGATGTGCGCACCGAGGTCGTAGAGCAGCCCGCCCGCCTCGGCCGGATCGCCGAACTCGCGCCAGTTGTCCTTGGGCTTCGGCACCCACCGGTCGTAGCGGGACTCGAAGCGGAAGACGTCGCCGAGCCGCCCGGAGCCGAGCACCTTGCGGACGGTCAGAAAGTCGGAGTCGAAGCGACGGTTCTGGAACACGGTGAGCCCGACGCCCGCCGCCTTCGCCGCAGCGACGACCCGCTCGGCCTCGGCCGCTGTGGGCGCGAACGGCTTGTCCACCACCACCGGCTTCCCGGCCTCGATCGCCCGCAGCGCGAGCGGGACGTGGGTGCGGTTCGGCGTGCTGACCACGAGCAGGTCCAGTTCGTCGACGCGCGAGAACAACGCGTCCGCGTCCGGGACGACGTCGGCTCCGGCGTAGTCGGCCCGCGCCTGCGCGGCGCGTTCCGGATTTCCGGTGACGATCAGCGCTGGCGTCAGCCCCGGCGTCGCCGCGACGAGCGGAGCGTGGAAGACGCGACCACCGATGCCATAGCCGAGGATCCCGACGCGCAAATCAGCCATGCGCTAATTAAACAACAGTGTTGCTAAATTGGCCAGCCATGCCAGGATCGGGGCATGCCGGAGACCGGGGTCAACCTGCGCGGGCTGCGCCAGCACAACCGCGCCCTGCTGCTCACGCACATCCTGCGTGCGGGCGGGCTGAGCCGCGTCGAGCTCGCCGAGCGCACCGGGCTGACCCAGCAGGCGGTGTCGAAGATCGTCCCCGAGCTGGTCGGTGGCGGCCTGCTCGACGAGGAACGCCAGCCCGCGAACGGGGTCGGCAAACCCCGCACGCTCCTGCGGATCCGTGCGCACGCCCGGCACGCGATCGGCGCCCGGCTCGACCGCGACGAGTTCCACGTCCTGCGCGCGGATCTGACCGGCGCCGTCGAAGCGTCGATCGGCGGGCCCCTGCCGCGGGGCTTCACCCCCGACCAGGCCGTCACCGCGATCGCCGACGCGACCCGGGAACTCACCGCGGGGGTCGACGGCGTACTCGGCCTGGGTGTCGGCGCCGTCGGCCCGCTCGACCACGACGCCGGAATCGTGCGCGACGCGACCAACATGCCCGGCTGGCACGACATCCCGCTGCGCGATCTCCTCGCCGAGCGGACCGGGTTGCCGGTGACGCTGGACAAGAACACCAACACCGCCGCCTTCGCGCGGAACTGGCCGAACGGGGACAACACCGCGACGGCGGTAGTGCTGGTGGGCACCGGCATCGGCGTCGGACTGCTCGTCGACGGCAGGCTCTATCGCGGGCCACGCACGAACGCGGGCGAGTTCGGGCACACCACGCTGGCCTTCGACGGGCCCCGGTGCGGCTGCGGACGCCGTGGCTGCGTCGAAGTCCTCCACAACGCCGCGCCGGACACCGAGACTGCCGCGAGCCTGCTCGGGATCGGGCTCGCCGATCTGGTACAGGTGCTCGACCTCGAACGGATCGTGCTGGCGGGCCGCGCGGTGCGGGCCGCGCCGGAGGTCTACCGCGACGCCGTTCTCGCCCGGCTGGGGGAGTTGCTGCCGCTGCCGCGATGGCAGCGCATCGAGGTCGAAGTGGACGGCCTCGGCGAGGAAATCGTGTCACTCGGCGCCGCCGCGGAATTGCTGTCGAAGTTCTTCGTGGACCCAAGATGACATGGCTGTGACTTACCGACCGGTACCATCCGCGACGTGTCCGAGCAGACCACCGCCCCAGAGCCCGAAGCGGCTCCGGCCACGCTTTCCTTCCGGGATCGGGTGATCCCGAGCCGGACCGACCCGATGGTCGCGGCGGTGACGAGACCGCTGGGCGGACCGCTCGGGGAGCACGCGGCCGTCGGCAGGCACTGGTTCTGGTCGCCGCAGCGGGTCGGGCTGCTGCTGGCCGTGCTCGCGCTGGTGCTGTGCTGGTTCGGCAAGGCGTCGTGCATCCAGCAGTACACCGACGGCGCGGGGACCACCCAGCTCGACTGGCGTTCGGGCCGCCCGTTCGTCGCGATGTGCTACTCCGACGTCGTCCCGCTCTACTCGTCCGAGCACCTCAACGATCCGAACGTGTTCCCCTACACGTCGTCGTGGTCGGAAAACACCCAGACCGCGGAGAACGGCACGCGGTACATGGAGTACCCGGTGGTCACCGGGCTGTTCCAATGGGCCAACGCGCGGCTGGCCGACGGCTGGCTCTCGCTGGCGAACGCGGGCTGGCTCCCCGGCGCGCTGCCGGTGGCGGTGTACTTCAACCTCGTCGCGTTCTGGCTCGCGCTCGCCTGGCTGGTGACGGTGTGGGCGACCGGGCGCGTCGCGAAACGACGGCCGTGGGACGCCGCGCTGGTGGCGATCTCCCCGCTCGTACTGGTGCACGCGTTCACCAACTTCGACGCCATCGCGACCGCGTTCACCGCGGCGGGCCTGCTCGCCTGGTCCCGCAAGCGGCCGTGGCTGACCGGGCTCCTGCTCGGCATCGGCGCGGCCGCGAAGCTGTATCCGTTGTTCCTGCTCGGTGTGCTGTTCGTGCTGTGCCTGCGTGCGGGCAGACTCCGCGAATGGGGCCGCACAGCCGGGGTCACGGTCGCGACCTGGCTGGTAGTCAACGTGCCGTTCCTGCTGTTCGCGACCCGCGGCTGGGAGGAGTTCTTCCGGCTCAACACCCTGCGGCCGATGGACCCGGACTCGATCTACAACGTCATCGGGTACTTCACGGGCTGGACCGGGTTCGACGGGATACTCCAAAAAGGACAGAACCCGGTCTGGCTCAACGCCGTCGTCGCGGTCCTGTTCCTCGCCTGTTGTGCCGGGCTCGCCTACGTGGCGCTCACCGCGCCCCGGCGCCCGCGCGTCGGCCAGCTCGCGTTCCTCGTGGTGGCGGCGTTCCTGCTGACGAACAAGGTGTGGAGCCCGCAGTATTCACTGTGGCTCGTGCCGCTGGCCGTGCTGGCGATCCCGCGCTGGCGGCTGCTGCTCGGCTGGATGGTGCTCGACGCGCTGGTGTGGGCGCCGCGGATGTTCTACTACCTCGGCGTCGACCACAAGGGCCTGCCCGAAAGCTGGTTCCTCGGCACGGTGATCGTGCGGGACCTCGCCGTCGCCGGGCTGTGCGTGCTGGTGCTGCGGGAGATCTACCGGCCTTCGCGGGATCTGGTGCGGTTGGCCGGTGACGACGACCCAGCCGGTGGCGTGCTCGACGGCGCCCGCGACCGGTTCAGGACCGGCGGCGCCCACCGGGCCGAGGCCGTTCCCACGGGCTGAGCCGCACCGAGGGACGCCCCCGGGGGGGGGTGGGGGCGGCCGGGGGGGCCCGCGGGGGGGGGCGCCCCGCGGGGGGGGGGGCGCGGGGCGGGATAAAAACA
>NZ_JBHYIK010000010.1:82436-96777 GCF_042739735.1 Amycolatopsis sp. NPDC059027
CCCTGGGTGCGTTCGATGCGACGAGGGCGTCCCTCGGTGCGGCTCAACGCTGGGATTCGCTCAGGCGGTGAGGGCCTTGCGCAGGTAGGCGATGTCGGCGGCCTGGCCGTCGCCCGGGGTCTCGACCACCACCGGCGCGCCCGCGTCCCTGGCCACGGCGACCAGCACGTCCGGGTCGATCGTGCCGTCGCCGCCGACGACGTTGGCGTGCCGGTCGCGGGTGGAGCCGAACTCGTCGCGGGAGTTGTTGAGGTGCACCAGGTCGATCCGGCCGGTGATGGCCTTGATCTTCTCGACGGCGTCGGCCAGGTCCCAGCCCGCGGCGAACGCGTGGCAGGTGTCGAAGCAGAACCCGGCACCGAACTCGCCGACCTTGTCCCACAGCCGCGCGATCGTGTCGAGGTCGCGGGTCATCGCGTTGTCGCCGCCCGCGGTGTTCTCGATCAGGATCGGCACCGCGAAACCGCCCTTTTCGGCCTCGCGCTCGAACAGCTTGCGCCAGTTCACCAGGCCCTCTTCGGCGTCCTCGCCGTCACGGACGTGCCCGCCGTGCACGATCAGCCCCTTCGCGCCGATCGCGGCCGCGCCGTTCGCGTGCTGCGTGACGTTCTTGCGCGAGGGGATGCGGATCTTGTTGTTCAGCGAGGCGACGTTGATGAGGTACGGCGCGTGGATGAACACCTCGACCGGGTGAGCCTTGATCTCCTCGCCGAGCGGATGCGGCTTCGGGGCCTTCCAGCCCTGCGGGTCGGAGAGGAAGAACTGGACGACGTCGGCTTCGCGTTCGGCGACCGCGGCCAGCGGATCGTCGTCACGGACATGGGCGCCAATCTGCATGCGCAGCACGCTACTCCGGCTGAACCTTGCCCCTTCAGCCCCAGTTGGTGACGCTCGTGGAGTACCGTGAGCGCGTTCCGTGATCCACGTTGGCTGAAGGGCCGGAGGCGACTCTATGGGGAAGAACGCGCGCCGGATCACCGTCCTGGGATTCGTCACGGCCATGGCGGGCGCGCTCGCCTTCCCACCTCAGGCGTCCGCGGCGGACAAACCGGATCCGACGCTCGGCGGCGACTGCGCGTCCACCCTGCAGAACGGCAGGCAGGGATCGGGGCTCACGCTCGACGCCGGGGCGCCGCTCGCCGCACCGGGTGCGCTCACCGTGGGGCTGGACTCGACGTCGAAGGCCAAGGACGGCAAGAACCCCTTGCTGACGCTCCCGGTCGGCGACACCGTCAGGGCGTTGCGCGTCGGCGAGGTCCCGGCCGTCGGCGACCTGGCCGCCAAGGGCGTGTGCCCGGCGGCACAGGGAACCGTGAACGCCGTCGGGGACACGACACAGGGCCTCCTGCGCGGAGTGACCCAGCCACCAGGCCCCGGCCCGACGCCCCCTGGGCCGGGACCGCAGCCGCCTGGTCCTGGTCCCGGCCCGGGACCGAACCCGCCGCCCGGCCCGGGTGATCCGGGGTCGAACCCCGGCAACCACCTCGACCCGGTCGTGGTCGGTCCCGGTGGTCCCGGCGCCATCGGCGACTCGATCGCCGGCCTCGGCGCCGGGCTCGTGCTGCCCGCGAACTTCAGCCAGGCACCGGTGATCACCCAGGTCGTCCCGGGACAGGTCCCGGACGCCCACGTGCCGACCGTCGACCAGAAACCGGGCACCGCGCAGGCGCTGCCGACCGCGATGCCCCCGGCGAAGCTGCCGATGCTGCTCGCCGTGCTCGCCCTGGCCGTCGTCGCGGCCGCGCTGGTCCGAGCGTGGATCCGCCGTAAACCCGCGTAGTCCCTTTCGATCACCGCCTGTGACGCCCGTTTCCACTCGAATGCGCGAAAGCTTCGGGGGAGCGGGCGTCACTCGTCTTCGTTACCGTCGTTGTCCTGGGTGAGAACCGACGGCGGGGAAAGGGACCGGCCATGCAGAGTCGTGTACGGAGGGCAACCGCGGTAGGCGCGTCCGCCTTCGTTCTCGCTGGTTCCGCCGCGCTGGCGATGCCCGGCACCGCGGCCGCCGAAACCCAGACCGTCCCGTGTGGCAGCTCGGTCACCGCGAAGCCGGGCGACACGATCTTCGGCACCACTCCGTTGCTCGGCATCCCGCTCAACCTGGGCGTCGTCGGCCAGGTCTCCGGCGTGCTGACCGGGACGATCAACGCGTTGCTCGGCACCGTGTGCCGGGTGAGCGTGACCGTGGTGAACACCGTCGTCGCGCCGGTCCCGGTGGTCGGCGCGCCCGCGGCGAGCGCAATCAACCAGGGCGTTTCCGGGGTCACGAACGGTGCGAGCCAGGCACTCACCGGCGGCGGCAAGCCCGCGCCCGAGAAGCCAGGGCCCGGCTCACCGCCGCAGCAGGGTGGCCCCGGCAGCCCTGGCGCTCCCGCGCAGGGTGGGCCGCAGCAAGGGGCGATGCCCATTCCGGACGCGAACAGCCCCGTCCTGTCCGGCGCGTACTCGCCGAGTTTCGGCGGGCTGCCGTTCGCGCTTTCCACCGGTTACGCGCCGATGCGGGACTACAGCGACATCCCGGCCGCGATGGCCGGGCTGTTCGCCCCGGCCCCCGGCCTGCGATACGGCAGCCAGATCCCCGGCTACGCCCCGCAGTACGGCCTGCCGGAACAACAGCAGAACGGCGGCTCGGCCGAGGTCCAGAATGCGGGACAGGCCGTGGCGCTCCCGAACTCCGGCGGCGGCTTCACGAATGGCGCAGGATTACCCGTGCTCATCGCGGTTCTGGCACTCTCCGGAGTCAGCGCGGGCCTGGTGCGCACCTGGGTGCTCCGCCGAATGGTCGCTACTCATTAGCCCGACCGCCGAGTATCTTTCCAGGGAATCACTCGTTGACCCTGTTGCCATCAACGACGCCCACGGACCCCGGAGGACAGCGCTCGTGCGGAAACTCCCCACCTGGCAGACGACCCGCAAAGCACTGACCGCCACCGCACTCGCCGCGTTCGTGACCGGCGGCGTGTTCCTCTCCTCGGGCACCGCGTCCGCGGCGACCACGCTCGCGGATTCCTGCGCCGGTTCGGTCAACGGCGGCATGGGCGACTCGGTCGCGGTGAAGGGCTCCGGTTTCGCCGACGTCGTGCGGACGGCGGCGAAGCGCAACGAGATCTTCCTGCACCTCAACGGTGTCGACCCGGACGGACTGGCCAGGGCGATCAGCGGCAAGGTGCTGACCGTCGGCTCGGTCCCGCAGTCCGCGGGCGGCTCGATCGCCGGTAGCGACATGGCCGGGCCCGTCCTCGACGCGCTGCAGAACGAGTGGGGCCTGGGCGAGAGCGCGCTCGGCACCAAGGCGAAGACGCTGCAGTACATCAGGGAAGGCGTCTCCAACAGCTGCAAGCTGACGACGCTGGCCACGAACTACGTGGCGCCGAGCACGCCACGGTCCGACCCCGCGCAGGGGTCGCAGCCCGGCAGGGGCGGCACCAGCACCGCGCCGAACGGCGGCTCGAACCTGTCGAACCTGCTCCCCGGCGGCCAGACCGGCACCGCACCGCAGCGCGACTACAGCGGTATCCCCACCGCGACGCCGGGTGTCGCGGTCGCGCCGGGCGTGCGCTACCCGTCGAACGGGACGCTGCCGGGCGACGGCTCGGCACCGCAGTTCGGCCAGGGCCAGGACGGCAGCAGCGGCCAGGGCGCCGACATCCGCAACGCGGGCAACGCCGAATCGCTCGCTTCGTCGAACTCCGCGAACAACGTCCAGCTGCCGATGCTGCTCGCGGTGATCGTGCTGGCCGGCGTCACCGCCGGGCTGGTCCGGACCTGGGTGCTGCGCCGCACGAGCTGACCCCACGCACCCTGCGCGCGGAACTGTCGGTGCCCGTAGGTACGCTTTACCCCGACATACCCTCCTGCCATGGAACGTCCATGGCCGCGAGCCCATAGGAGGTGAGTGGTTGTGTCACGCCATTACGAGGTAATGGTCATCCTGGACCCCACGCTCGACGAGCGTACGGTGGCTCCCACCCTGGACAACTTCCTCAACGTGATCCGTACTTCGGGCGGCAGCGTGGAGAAGGTCGACGTCTGGGGCCGCCGTCGCCTCTCGTACGAGATCAAGAAGCACGCCGAGGGCATCTACGCCCTGCTGGACCTGAACTCCTCGGCCGACGCCGTCAAGGAGCTCGACCGCCAGCTCTCGCTGCAGGAAACCGTCCTGCGCACCAAGGTCATGCGCCGCGAGGTCAAGCGCGCCGCGGCCAAGCCCGCCGCCGCCAAGGCCTGAGCCGAAGGGAACAACGCCCGATGGCTGGAGACACCGTCATCACGGTGATCGGCAACCTCACGTCCGACCCGGAACTCCGCTTCACCCCGTCCGGCGCGGCGGTCGCGAACTTCACGGTCGCGTCCACGCCCCGCACGCTCGACCGGCAGACCGGCGAGTGGAAGGACGGCGAGGCGCTGTTCCTGCGCTGCAACATCTGGCGCCAGGCGGCGGAGAACGTCGCCGAGTCGCTGACCCGCGGCGCGCGGGTGGTCGTGCAGGGCCGGCTCAAGCAGCGGTCCTTCGAGACCAAGGAAGGCGAGAAGCGCACCGTCGTGGAGCTCGAGGTCGACGAGATCGGCCCGTCCCTGCGGTACGCCACGGCCAAGGTGAACAAGGTCAGCCGCGGCAGCGGTGGTGGCGGCGGCTTCGGCGGCGCCCCCTCCGGTGGTGGTGGCGGCGGCGCGCCCGCCGACGACCCGTGGGGCTCGGCCCCACCCGCCAGCAGCGGTGGTGGCGGCGGCTTCTCCGACGAGCCGCCCTTCTGATCGGTGCCGCACCGCGGGCCGGACGGCCCCGGCGAGCGCCTGAAGCGAGATACGCAACCAAACGTGAAATTTCCAGGAGTACACAGTGGCCAAGCCACCCATTCGTAAGCCCAAGAAGAAGGTCTGCGTGTTCTGCAAGGCCGAGAAGAAGGGCCGTCCGGAACTGATCGACTACAAGGACACGAACCTGCTGCGGAAGTACATCTCCGACCGCGGCAAGATCCGTGCCCGCCGGGTCACCGGCAACTGCAGCCAGCACCAGCGGGACATCGCCATCGCGGTGAAGAACTCGCGCGAGATGGCGCTGCTGCCCTACACGTCGACCGCGCGCTGAGGGAGCTGAGTCATGGCGAAGATCATTCTCACCACCGACGTGGCGAACCTCGGCGGCCCCGGCGACATCGTCGAGGTCAAGGACGGGTACGCCCGTAACTACCTGCTCCCGCGTGGCTACGCGATCGTGGCCACCAAGGGTGCCGAGAAGAACGTGCGGACCATCAAGCGGGCGCAGGAGAGCCGTCGCATCCGCGACCTCGACCACGCCAAGGAGATCAAGGCGACCCTGGAGGGCCTCGGCGCCATCCAGCTGTCCGCCAAGGCGGCCGAGGGCTCCAAGAAGCTCTTCGGCTCGGTCACCACGACCGACATCATCGACGCGATCAAGGCCGCCGGCGGTCCGCTGCTGGACAAGCGCGTCATCGAACTGCGTGAGCACATCAAGACCGTGGGCAAGCACTCCGCCACGGCCCGGCTGCACCCGCAGGTGAAGGTCGACGTGCGGCTCGAGGTCAAGGCCGCCAAGTAAGGCCGGAACCCGCACCTTGTCGTGAAGGCGGGGCGCTTCCCCCAGCGGGAGCGTCCCGCCTTCACGTATTTCGGGAACCCGGCGCCGTACGGACACGTCCGAGTGAGGACAGCTCGGCTTGACTGCGGTTTACTGCACTGATCAGACTCGATATTGCGCATGGGGACGCAAAGGGGATGTAGCGAACGATGCCTGACGGGTACGACAGCAACGCCGAGCAGCGGCGCCAGGAAAAGGTCAGCATGGACGCGCCGAAGACCTCGGCGACCCCGGCCACCGGGGGCGGGGGCGGCGGGTTCTCCTTCGACAAGGACAAGATCGACGGCGTCATCAAGAAGTGGGAGGACCTGCGGACCCAGCTCAAGAACGACGCCGCCGACGCGAACCTGATGGCGAACGTCAAGGCGCCGGGCAAGGAGTTCGCGAGCGGCGACTGGGAGAAGCTGGCGAACCCGTCCGGCAAGGCGTTCCTCGAGCAGAACGAGAAGATGCAGGAATACGTCAAGAACTACATCGACGCGCTGCTCGACGCGAAGAAGAAGATCACCACCAAGGAAGCCGACACCCAGGCGGACATCTCGAAGGCAGGGAAGCAATGAACGCGCGTCGTCCCTTGCTGCTCGCCGCCGTCGCCGCGGCCGCGCTCACCGTCGCGGGCTGTTCGGGTACCACCGGCGGCACCGCTTCGCCCGCTCCCGCGTCGGCGACGGATTCCAACACCGGCGGATCCGGTGGCGGTTCCGCGCCGAAGGTCCCGGCTCCGCTGAACGTGTCGTCGATCCAGAGCAACGCCTGCGCCACCCTGTCCTCGGCGAAGGTGAGCCAGCTGAAGCTGTCCCCGGGGACGCCGCGCACCGGCTCCGCCGGACCGTCCTGCACGTTCACCTACGCCGACGACCGCGGCAACCAGATCGACGTGTCGACCGTGACGGCCAACAAGAACGGGCTGAGCGACGTCTACGACACGAAGGGGAACGACGAGTACTTCGAGCCGACGCAGATCGCCGGCTACCCGGCGGTCTACGCGGCGGCGCTGGACCACCGCAGCAAGGGCAAGTGCGGGCTGTTCGTCGGGGTCACCGACCAGCTGTCGGTGAACATCCTCGCCCAGCTCGACAACGGCGCGGACGCGAAGACGCCTTGCCCGGTGGTGGCGAAGGTCGGCGAAGCGATGATCCAGACGTTGAAAGAGGGCTGAGCCATGGTGTTGTTCCTGATCCCGATCGTCGCCGGGTTCTCGGCGTACAACATGGCGACCACGCACTCGAACAACTACGAGTCGGCGCAGGGTGACCGCAAGATCAACTGCTACGACATCTGGGAGAAGATCTACACCGGCCCAGGCCCGAAGTCGATCGAGGACGGCCAGGGCGCGGCCAACCGGCTCAAGGGGACCTACCAGGACCGGCTGACCACGATCGACCAGCTGGCCAAGGAGATGGACGCCGCCTGGACGGGCCAGGGTTCCGAGGCCGCCCAGCAGGCGGGCGCGCATCCGCTGCGTACGTGGATGGACGACTCCGGCAAGAAGCTGACCGACAGCGACAAGTACCTCGGCGAGCAGCACACGGCGTTCACCACGGTGAAGGCCAAGGTGGTCCAGGTGCCGAAGGACCCGCCGAAGAACAACCTGCTGAACTCGATCACGCCGTGGACCACCGACACCGACCGGGCCATCCGCGACTACAACCGCAACGGCCAGGCGAACGTCGACGCGTTCAACGAGTACTTCAAGGCGAGCAACACCAACGGCCAGAAGATGCCGACGTACAGCGCGCTGGAGGGCCAGCAGCGCAACGTCAAGGTCGATCCCGGCAAGGACGACGGCAAGAAGAAGCCGGGCGACGACGGCAAGAACCCGCCCGGCGGCGTCAACGTGCCTCCTGGCGGCAGCGTGCCACCCGGCGGAATGCCCCCTGGCGGCATCGGGATTCCGCCCGGCGGTACGCCGAACATCCCCGGCGGCGGCTTCAAGCCGGGTGACATGCCGAAGATCCCGGGCAGCGACTACCAGCGACCGGACATCCCCGGCTACAAGCCGAACATTCCCGGCGGCGACTACCAGCCGCCGAAGGTGCCGAGCTGGGACGACCACACCGGCGCGTCCGGCTTCACCCCGCCCAAGATCCCCGGGTCCAGCTTCGGTGGAGGCGGCGGGTTCGGCCCCGGTGGCACCGGCGGGGTCGACATCCCCGGCGGTGGCTTCGGCCCCGGCGGGTCGGATTCCGGCTTCGGGCCGGGCGGCGTTGGCTTCGGTCCCGGCGGCAGCGCGAGCGGGGCCGCGATTCCCGGCAGCGGCGCGGCGGGCGCCGGGGCCGGTGGTGGCGCGGCCGGAGCGGGTGCCGCGGGCGCGGCAGGCGCGGGCCGGGGTGCCACCGGAATGGGGGGCATGGGCGGTATGGGCCACGGCGCGAAGGGCAAGGGCGGCGAGGACGAGGAGCGCAGCTCGAAGTTCCTGCTCGGGGACGACCCCAACGAGATCTTCGGTACCGACGAGCTGACCGCGCCACCCGTCATCGGCGAGTGAGACACCCGGCTTGCCGGGCGCGTGCCAAGATGAGCGCGCCCGGCAAGCCGGGTGCCGCAGACACGTACTAGGGGGAACCACCGGTGCTGGACAAGCAGGTCACGATCACGACCGGCACCCTGATCAACCTGATCCGCCGCCGCGGTGGCGAGCCGCATCTGATCCTCGCCGAGGTACCGACCTGGTACAGCGACGAAGCCCAGCGCGGCGAGGACGAGCGCACCAACGCCGAACTCGCCGAACAGGGCCTCTTCGGGCCGCGCGGGATGCATCCCGGGTTCGTCGCGACACTGGAGGCGGTGGCGCGGCCGCAGCTGGAGTACTACGGCTGGGTCGACGGCGGCTACGACGGCAAGGCGCTGAGCTACTCGCTGCTCGCGGGCAGCGCCGGTGGCGAAGGCTTCGTGCTGGCCAAGCACGACGAGTACGACCAGGTCGTGCTCGCCTCGCTGCACCCCGGCGAGGCACTGGAAGGCTTCCTCGGGCAGATCCCCAAGCTCGCCCCCGGCCGGGGCCGCGCGATGGCGGTGCCGAAGAGCGAACTGGACTCTTCGGGCGGATCCATGAGCGCCCAGGACGACGGGTACGCGGTGCTGCGCAGCGACCGGCCGAGCGCGGCCGGGCAGGAGGCCGAGGAGCTTCGCCGCATTCTCGCGTTACGCCGAATGGGGAGTGGAAGCCTGTACGTCGCGGTGCGGAACCGCAGCGGGAGCAGGCAGCGGATCGAACGCCCGGTGAACTACATCGATACCTCCGAAGGCCGCTGGCTGACCGAAGAGGTACCGGGGCGTGGCGAGCCTCGGATCGCCTTCACCCCGGCCGACCAGCAGGTTCTCGGCGAGCGGTTACGCAGCGCACAGAGCAGGCTCGGCGCGGGCTGAGTACCACCTCCGTTCAGCCCACCGGGTCATCGCTCTACGCTCAGTAATATTCATCCACAGGTGACGGTGTCCACAGGGCCTCCCACACCCCGCGACACGCCGATCAACGGACTTTTCGCGACACGCCGTACGAGTTTCCGCGAAGTTCTCCACAGCTTTCCCACAGGGTTTGACCTGCGCTTTTGCCAACTTGCCCCAACTTTGTCCCCAGGTTGCCCACAGGCTCACGGGCACCTGTGACTGATTGCCCCCATCCATCCCCAAGTTGTCCACAAGGTGGTCCCCAACCGGAATTGCGTTGCTCCTTCCGGGGGTTCTACGGTTGCCCGCCGGCCCGGTACTCAGGGTGGTCCCCGGCGGTGTTCGCGGCGTTTCTGCGCCGCGGGAACCCGGCTTGGGGACATGATCTGCACAGGCACCGTGGCCGGCTGGGAAAGCAGGGGAAGATCCGGCATAATCGAACTGATGTTCGGGTGACGAGGAGGTGTCCGCAGCGGTGGCGCTGACCGACGACCGCGGTCCGATGTACGCGGATTCGGACCCGGGGCCGGCCGATCCCGGCCCCCGGCCTGGCGAGTTCGACCGCCAGCCGCCGCAGGACATCGCGGCCGAACAGTCCGTGCTCGGCGGCATGCTGCTGTCGAAGGACGCGGTCGCGGACGTCATCGAGGCGCTCGGCCCCGACGACTTCTACCGGCCCGCGCACCAGGCGATCTACGACTGCATCCTCGATCTCTACGGCCGCGGCGAGCCCGCCGACCCGATCACCATCTCGGCCGAGCTGGAACGCCGCGGCGAACTGGGCAGGGTCGGCGGGGCACCCTACCTGCACACGCTGATCGCGATGGTGCCGACGGCGGCGAACGCCGGATACTACGCCGAGATCGTCGCGGAGAAGGCGGTGCTGCGCCGCCTGGTCGAGGCGGGTACCCGGATCGTGCAGTACGGCTACGGCGCCGCGGCCGCGGACGGGGCGAACATCGACGAGGTCGTCGACCGCGCGCAGGCCGCGATCTACGACGTCACTGAGCGGCGCACCAGCGAGGACTACGTCGCGCTGGAAGACCTGCTCCAGCCGACCATGGACGAGATCGACGCGATCGCGTCGCGCGGCGGGCAGGCGCAGGGCATCCCGACCGGCTTCGCCGACTTCGACGAGCTGACCAACGGCCTGCACCCCGGTCAGATGATCATCGTCGCGGCCCGCCCCGGTGTCGGTAAGTCGACACTCGGCCTGGACTTCGCGCGCTCGGCGTCGATCAAGCACGGCATGACCAGCGTCATCTTCTCGCTGGAAATGAGCCGCACCGAGATCGTCATGCGCATGCTCTCGGCGGAGGCGCGGATCCGCCTCGCCGACATGCGCGGTGGCAAGATGTCCGACGACGACTGGACGCGGCTGGCCCGGCGGATGAGCGAGGTCTCCGAGGCGCCACTGTTCGTCGACGATTCGCCGAACATGACGATGATGGAAATCCGCGCGAAGGCCCGGCGGCTGAAGCAGCGGCACGACCTGAAGCTCGTCGTCCTCGACTATCTGCAGCTGATGACGTCCGGCAAGCGCGTCGAGTCGCGGCAGCAGGAGGTCTCGGAGTTCTCGCGGCAGATGAAGCTGCTGGCCAAGGAGATCGAGGTCCCGGTGATCGCGATCAGCCAGCTGAACCGTGGTCCGGAACAACGGACGGACAAGCGCCCGATGCTGTCCGACCTGCGTGAGTCCGGCTCCCTGGAGCAGGACGCCGACCTCGTCATCCTGGTCAACCGCCCCGACGCCTGGGAGCGGGACGACCCGCGCGCGGGCGAGGCCGACCTGATCATCGCGAAGCACCGTGCGGGTCCGACGGCGACGATCACCGTTGCGCACCAGCTGCACTACAGCCGTTTCGCCGACCTAGCCCACGACTGAGCCCGGCTGACTTCAGCGCATCGAAGCCCGGTTTCTCGCCGGGGATTGCTACGGCTTGTAGCGCATGCCTTCTACTGCTCGTCTTCGGCTCGCCGGCGTCGGTATTCCGCCGCCCTGGTCAGGTAGTTCTGGTGTTCCCGCGCGTGGTCCGGGGGAAGGTGCGGCGCGTCCGGGGACGTCGTGGCGAAGAACCGCGTGAGCGCGGCGTTCGAGCTCACGGCGAGTTCCCCGGAGCGCGGGAACATCGCTGCCTCGTAGCGTGCGACCGCGTCGCCGAGGCTGCTCTCCTTCTTGATGGCGTGCGCGAGTTCCGCGCCATCGAGCAACGCGAGATTCGTACCGTGGCCGCCGAAGGGCGCCATCAGGTGGGCGGCGTCGCCGATCAGGGTGACACCGGGGACGTGGTCCCAGGTCAGCGGAGCGGGCAGAGCCCAGAAGCTGCGCTGCACGTAGTCGCCGTCGTTGCCGGTGATCAGCGGGCGCATGACCGCGGACCATTCGCCGAACTCCCGCACCAGGTAGGACCGGACGGCCTCGCGGTCGGTGATGTCCACGCCGGCCGCGACATGCCAGTCGAGTTCGGCGCGGAAGGCTATGTAGCCGCGGACCACTCCGTTGCTGTTGCGCTGGACGATCACCGCGCGGCCGTCGCCGTCGGTGGAGAACATGTGGCCGTCCCCCACGATCGCGGCGACCTCGGGGTGCCGGGTGTCCACGTCGTCGAATCGGGCGTCGAGAAAGTGGACACCGAGGTACTGCGGCACCGCGTCGGTGAGCAGACGGCGAACCGGCGACCATGCGCCATCGGCGCCGATGACGAGGTCGGCTTCCGCGCTGGCACCGTTGGCGAACTCCAGCCGGTGCACCCCGCCTCCGAGCGGGGTCACGCGCACCAGTTTGTGTCCCCAGTGGACAGTGCCGGGCTTCAGGTGCTGGTCGAGCATGATTCGCAGCTGGCCGCGGTCGATCTCGGGAGCAGCCTCGTCGCCCTCTGCGGGAGTGAACTCGGCCAGGACGGTGCCGTGGTGGTCCCGGCGGCTCTTGGCCTGGCCCTCTACCCGGGCCAACGCCAGGAAGGCGTCCATCAGCCCGGCGTCCTCCAACGCGATCTGGCCGGCGTCGGCGTGCAAATCGAGCGTTCCTCCCGGGTCTCGGGAGTCCACGGCGGTGTCCGCGTCGTACACCGCCGGTTGAAAGCCGTGTCCCTGCAGGACGCGGGCGCACATCAAGCCGGCGGGGCCGCCGCCGACGATGGCGATGCGAGGTGGGGTCGTCATGAGGTGAGTCCTTTCCACGGGTGCTGCGGCGGCGTGTTCGTCGCCGACGGGTGCGGACCAGGCGGGCCGACTACTCACACCATACGTAGAACTGTTCAAAAAGTCTAACGATTCTATTTTTCAAGCCGTTCAATACAGCGGCTAGGATGGAGCCATGCCCGAGACAGGACGCCGCGAGCGCAAGAAGGCCGCCACCCGTCAGGCCCTGGCCGACGCCGCGCTGGAACTGTTTCTGGAGCGGGGCTACGACGCGGTCGGCGTACGGGAGATCGCCGACACCGCCGACGTCTCGGTGGCCACCCTGTTCAAACACTTCCCCGACGGGAAGGAGGCACTGGTCTTCGACCAGGACGCCGGCCACGAGGCCGCGCTCGTCGCCGCTGTCCGCGACCGCCCCAGCGGACAATCCATCCCTCAGGCGCTGCGCCAACTGCTTCGCGACGAGCGCTCCCGGCAGGTCCGCACCGACCCGCGCCTCGCCGACTTCCTCCGCCTGATCGACACCACTCCCGCACTGCGTGAGTACTTTCGCCGCATGTGGCTGCGCCACGAGAACGCCCTGGCCGCGGCGATCGCCGCCGACGCCGGACTACCCGAAGGCGACCCCGGCTGCCAGGCACTGGCCCATTTCGCCCTCGAAGCCGTCGCCCTCGTCCGCGGACGAGACGACGCCGAGTCCGCACTCGACCAGATCTTCACCCTCCTCGACACCGGCTGGACCGGCACGACGAAGGAATCCACGAGGCGCGGCGACACCTGACCACTCGTCAGGCGCGCCCGCCTGGCCTCTCGGTCAGTGCGGCGGCTGCCGTGTCGAGGATCCTGCCGAAGACACGGGACACCACGGGCCTGGCGATCCCGCGGACGAGCGCGTCGCCGAACGGGACGGGAAGTCCGACGCGGGTCGTCCACACGACCTGGGTGCCTTCCGGCACCTCGGTGAAGGTCATCCGGCCGAGTTCGTGGCGGCTCGGGGGAAAGCTGCGTTCGACGACATACGTGAACTCGCGCGGCGGCTGGTAGTCGGTGATGCGCTCCCGGAACCAGCCGATGAGCCAGGTGTGCAGGCGGATGGCGCCGACACCGTAGGGCGCGCCCTGGCCGTGGCGGGCCAGACGGGCGCGCACCACGAGCGGGCTGCGGGTGTAGTTGGTCGTGGTGGCGCACCACTCGAAGACCTCGTCGATCGGCGCTGCGATCACTCGCCGGGCAGTCACGGTTTCCATGTCTCGGCTCCCTTCTGCCGTGGCCGATCTCCCGGCCGCGTTACAGCAAGGACACCCGGCGGACGTCGGATGTGACAGCGATGGCGGTGCTGCCGGTCACAGCACCGCCATCGCCGAGCGCCAAGGCTGGTCAGCTTCGCGCCGCGGTGGCCGCCAAGGTGGCGTACTGCATCGTGAAACCGCCCCCGAGCGCGTCGATGGCGGCGCCGACTTCAGCGAGCACCTCCGCCTGTTTCTCCGGCTCGAGCCGGGTGAGGCCGCCGGTGGTGGGCAACAGGTCCAGCCACTCGGCGCGGGTGTACGGCCGTTCCCAGTCGAACCGCCACTGCTCGGGTTCGCCGAACCCGCCCGCTCGCCGGAATCCGTCCGCGGCACTGGCGAACATCGCCTGGTAGACCTCCAGGCCGGTCCGGGGAGACTGGTCACTGCCCGAGGGCGGGGGAGCCATCACCGACTCGGGCGCCACGCGACGGCAGGCTTCGTTGTAGGCCGCCAGGATCTCGGGCGGCGGGTCGTACACATGGCCGAACACCGCCAGCCTGCCGCCCGGGCGGAGCACCCGCGCCGCCTTGGCCGCGCCCGCGACCGGGTCCACCCAGTGCCACGCCTGACCGGCGACGACGGCGTCGAACGTCCGGCCCGCCGGTTCCCAGTCCTCGAACTTCGCCACCTCGACCTCGATCCCGCCGCGGCGCGCGAACTCGGCCATCCTGGCGTCGGGGTCGACGCCGAGCACCGTGCAGCCCGCCGCGGTGAACTGCCGCGCTTCGATGCCGGTGCCGCAGCCGACGTCGAGGACGGCACGGCCGGGACTCGCTGCGATGATGCGCGCCACCAGCGCGCCGGGATAAGGGGGCCGGGCCCGGTCGTAGCGTTGGGGGGCCACCCCCAACCACACCCCGATACCCCCGGCCCCGAGCCGCTCCGTACCCGCCGGGCCCCGTTGGTCCAGCCGGATTGTAGG
>NZ_JBHYIK010000010.1:96787-166839 GCF_042739735.1 Amycolatopsis sp. NPDC059027
CGCCCGCGCCGCCCGCCCGCGGGGGTGTGGGAGTGGCGCTCCGGCCCCCCCCCCCGGGGCGGGGTGGGGGGGGGGGGGGGGGGGGGGGCGGGGGGCCCCCCCCCCCCCCCCCCGACTCCGCGATCCGCCGGGCCCGATGCGGCTCGTTCCCGGCGGGGCCAGTTTGTTCCTGCGGTAGTGTGGGCATGCGCCCACTTTAGTGGGCACTTGCCCACTAGCAACGACGGTTCGCCGTCAGCGTAAGGAGAGAACCACCGGTGCCGACCGGGATCCACATCCGCGACGCGCGCAAGCAGCTGTTCGACGCCGCCGAACGCATCCTGGTCCGGGACGGGCCGAACGCGCTGACCAGCCGCGCGGTCACCACCGAGGCGGGGTGCGCCAAGGGTGTCCTGCACCGGCATTTCGCCGACTTCGACGACTTCCTCGCCGAGCTCGTCCTCGACCGCATCGCCCGGCTCGAAACCCAGGCCGGCGACCTGCTCGCGGCCGCCGGGACCCGTACCGTCGCCGACAATCTCACCGACGCGCTGACGTCCCTGTTCTCCTCGGTCGCCGTGGCGATCATCAGCCTCATCACCTTCCGGGACGAGCTGCGTGCCCGGCTGCGCCGGGACAAGCCGGCCGGGATCCCGCTCCTGACCGAGGCCGCGGCCATGCTCGTCGCCTACCTCACCGCGGAGCGCGAACTCGGCCGCATCGCGGCGGGCGCCGACGTCGACACGCTCGCGCCGATGCTGCTCGGGTCCGGCCATCTGCTGTTCGCCGACCGGACCGGTGTTCCACCGGAAGCCGAAGCCGTCCACAAGGTGGTGACGTCGGCTATCGCCGGCGTCGTATGAGCGCCAGCCCGTCCGCGCGGGTCTGGAGGTAGCGCTGCTCGGGGAGACTGGTGGTCAGCCGCGCCGCCCTCCGATACCCCGCTTCGGCGGCCTCGCGATCGCCCGCCTGTTCCAGCAGGTGGGCCCGGACGGCGTGCAGCCGGTGATGCCGCGACATCCGGTCGTCGGCGTCGAGGGGTTCGAGGAGCGCGAGTCCGGCTCGCGGGCCACGCACCATGGCGACGGCGACGGCGTGGTTCAGCGTGACCATCGGATTGGGATCGAGCCGTTCGAGCAGCTGGTAGAGACCGACGATCTGCGTCCAGTCGGTGTCCTCGGCACGCGCGGCCTCCGCGTGCACGGCGGCGATGGCCGCCTGGAGCTGATACGGGCCGATCCTGGCGTTGGCCAGCGTCCGGGTGATCAGCGTGATGCCCTCGCCGAGGCACTCCCGGTCCCACTTTTCGCGGTCCTGTTCGGCGAGCGGGACGAGACTGCCGTCCGGCCCGGTGCGTGCCGGGCGGCGCGCGTCGGTGAGGAGCAGGAGCGCGAGCAACCCGGCGACTTCGCCGTCGTCGGGCAGCAACGCGTGCACGATGCGGGTGAGCCGAATCGCCTCCCTGGTCAGCTCGGTGCGTTGCAGGTCAGGACCGGAAGACGCGGTGTAGCCCTCGTTGAAAATCAGGTAGAGAACGTGCAGAACGCTGAGCAGCCGATCGGCGCGCTCGGCCTCGGGCGGCGGGTCGAACCGGGCACCGGCAGCCTTGATGCGCTGCTTGGCGCGCGTGATGCGCTGGGCCATGGTCGCTTCGGGAACCAGGAAGGCGTGGGCGATCTCCGCCGTGGTCAGGCCGCCGACCGCGCGCAGGGTGAGCGCGATCTGCGACGGCGGGGTCAGGCTGGGATGGCAGCACAGCAGGAGCAACGTCAGCGTGTCGTCCTTTTTGGACTCCACGGCGTCGGCGGGAGGGGCGACGAACGCGTCCGCCGGGACCCGCGTGGCGAGCCGATCCTCGCGCTGTCTGCTCGCGAACTCGCTTCGCAGCAGGTCCGTCATCCGACGCGAGGCGACGGTGATCAGCCAGTTCAACGGGCTGTCGGGGACACCTTCGGCCGGCCACTGCGTCGCGGCGGCGAGCAGGGCTTCCTGGACCGCGTCCTCGGCGGTCTCGAAGTTCCGGTACCGCCGCAGGAGCGCGGCGAGGACCCGCGGCGCCGAGCGGCGCAGCAGGTCCTCGACCTCGGCGTCCGTCACATCTCCTGTCCGGAGGAGGCCATGATCGGGCGGACCTCCACGGCGGCGAACCGCGCGTCCGGGAAGCGCGACGCGATCTCGGCGGCACGTTCCGGGCTCTCACAGTCCACGACGAAGTACCCCGCGAGGTGTTCCTTGGCCTCGAGATACGGCCCGTCCGTGGTCGCCGGGACACCCTCTCGCACCCGGACCGTCTTGACCTGCGACGGATCGGCCAGCGCCTCCCCGCCGACGAGCTCTCCCGACTCGACGATCTCCCGCAGCAGCTCCTCGAACTGACCGCTCATCGCGTCCCGCTCCTCGCCGGACATCGCCAGCGCCTCCGGAACCCGCAGGAAAATGGGATGTCCCCAGCTCTTCGGGTTGCTGTAGATCATGATCAGGTACTTCACCGTGCTTCCTCCCGGTAGCGCACGCCGTCGAGCATCGCCGCGAGTGACTTCGCGATGTTCCGTTTCAGGTCCACGAGCCGCCGGTCCACCACGGCGGGGTCTTGCTCAGCCATCACCCTGATCATCGTCTCGCCGGGCCCGTGCTCGAAACTGTGCCGGAGCCGCGTCCGCTCCGCATCGATGGCGGCGAGTTCGTACCGCCAGATCGACGCGGACTTCAGCGCTTCGTCCAGCACCACCCAGGCAAAGGTCTCGGCGGGCGTCGACTCGGTGACCTCACAGATCACCGAAGCCACGAAGCCACCCCCGAACCGGTTGCGACCGACGAAGCGATTGCCCACCCGAGGCGGCTTTCCCGCTCCGTACAGCCACTCGGTGTGTTCACACTCGGGGCTCCACTCGCCGTACCTCGGCACGTCGGTGACCAGCTCCCAGAGCCGTTCCACCGGCAGGTCCACCACCAGGGAGACGTCGGTACGCGCCCCCGTCACGACGTCCACTGACTGTCCCATCGCCGACCTCCTCGACGCGCCCACGGTGGGCGCTTCGCAGCGGAGGTCGGAGCGGGCCCCGGCGGCTCTACATCCTTCGGTGAGAAATTTCCGACGGATTATCCGGCGCCCCGCGCGGCCACCCAGACGGCGATCTGCGCGCGGTTGGCCAGGCCGAGTTTGGTCAGGATGTGGTCGATGTGGGCGTCCGCCGTCCGCTTCGCGATCGTGAGGGCGCTGGCGATCTGCTGGTTGGTGTGTCCTCGCGCGACGAGTTCCGCGACCTCGTACTCGCGCGGGGTGAGCCCGCCCCGATCGGCGACAGGAGCGGGCGGGGACTCGTCCAGCGCGTACCGGACGACCTCGTCGAGGAGCATCGTGCGGCCGCGGGCGTAGTTCCGTTCGAAAGCGGCGTCGCCGAGCGCCTGTTTGGTGAGCGACTCGTGCCGGTCGAGCCGGGCGGCCCAGATCGGGAATGAGCGGGCCTGGAGGTCGATGGACGCCCAGATCACGTCGGCCGCGCCGAACAACGTGCCCGCACGGTCGAACCGTTCCTCGCGAGCGGCGGTCCACGCCAGCAGATGGGTGTTCGCCGCGGCGATGAACCATGCCCCGGTCGACGCGCTGAACCGCAGCGCGAGCTTGCCGAAGCGCTCCGTCTCGGCGAGATCGTCCACTTCGAGGTGGATGTAGCCGAGCGCGCACATCGCCCAGCCCCGGAAGTAGATCTCCCCGGCGTTCTCACTACGTTCGACGCATTCGCCGAGCAGCTCCATGGCGGTCTCGACGTCACCACCGAAGCCGCGGGCGAAGCCACCGAAGCACAGTGCGTTCAGCTCGCCCTCGAAGAACCCTAGTGCGCGGTACGCGGTCAGCGCGTTGTCCAGCAGGGGAATGGCGGGCGTGCAGTAGTCGGCGAGGAAGAGTCCGACCCCGCCGCTGAACGCCACCTCGGCGGCCAGCGCGTCGTCCCCGGCTTGCGTGGCCATTTCGTTCGCCGCGGTGAGCTGCCGGGTCGCGGGCTCCGCCTCACCACGGACCGCGGCGAGGAATCCGTCGATCCACACGCCGACGCGGTATTCGCGTTCGTCAGGCGAAAGGACTTCGAGCGCCCGCTCGACGAACCGGCGCGTCTCGTTCATGTACCCGAACACCGTCCAATATGGACGGATGTGGTCGAGCATGCGGACCGCGACCGCGGCTTCGCCGGGGGTGTCGACGCAGAACCCGAGTGCGACCCAGATGTTGGCGAGTTCCCTCGGCAGCCGTTCCAGCCAGGCGAGCTGCCCCGTGCCGAGCCATTCCGCGCCGAACCGCTCGGTCACCCCGCGATACCAGTCGCGATGCCGGCGAGCCACCGGCTCCACGTCCTCGCCCAGCCGCTCGTGCCCGTACTCGCGCAGCGTCTCCAGCATCCGGTACCGCACTCCGCTGCCGTGGTCCTCGCGGATCAGCACCGATTTGTCCAGCAGCCCATCGATCAGGTCCAGGACCTCGGCCTCCTCGACGCCGTCCCCGGCGCACACGTACTCGGCCGCGTCGAGTTCGAACGAGCCGGAGAACACCGAGCTGCGGGCCCACACCAGACGTTCGGCCTCGGTGCACAGGTCGTGACTCCAGTCGATGGTCGCCCGCAGCGTCTGCTGCCGACGCGGCGCGTCCTGGGCGCCGGTGGTCAGCAACGACAGCCGCCGGTCCAGCCGTTCGACGATCTGCGCCGGGGTCAGCGAGCGCAGCCGGGCGGCGGCGAGTTCGATCGCCAGCGGGAGGCCGTCCAGTCGCCGGGTCAACGCCACGACGTCGGCGCGGTTCTCCTCGGTCACCTCGAACGACGGCGACACCGTCCGCGCGCGATCCGCCAGCAGCCGGACCGATTCGCACGCCGTCAGCTCCGCCAGCGACGCGGTGTCCTCTGCTTCGGGCAGCATCAGCGGCGGGACCGGGAGGATCCGTTCGCCCTCGACGCCGAGCGACTGCCTGCTGGTGGTCAGGATCGCGACCCCGGGACACGCGGCCAGCACCGCGGACACGAGGTCCGCACAGGCGTCCAGCAGGTGTTCACAGTTGTCCAGCACCAGCAACAGCACGCGCCGCCGGAGGTGATCGACGACCAGGTCCGGCGCCGGGCGCCCGGACAGCGCCCGCAGCCCCAGCGCGTCGGCCACCGCTGTCGGCACCAGGGCCGGATCGCGCAGCCGGGCCAGTTCCACCAGTACAGCGCCGTCGGCGAACCGAGTCCGCGCCTCGCTCAGGACACGCATCGCGAGCCGCGTCTTCCCGACGCCGCCCGAGCCGGTCAACGTCACCAGCCGATGCCGTTCGAGCAGCCGCCGTGTCTCGGCCAGCTCGATGACCCGGCCGACGTAACTCGTCGGCTCGGCGGCATGGGCGCTCATCGGCTGAGGCTGATCTTTCCGGCGTTCATCGCGGTCATGCTAATGCGAACCGGCACGTTTCTTCCGGATTCTTTTCGAAGAATTCAACCAGGAAAAACGCGAATCGAATTCACGGCAGAGAAGAGTGCTCGAATCACTCAGCCGAGTTCGCCGAAACGCCGCACGAACGCCGTGAGCAGACGGCCGAAAACGATCCGGTCCTCCTCGGACCACTCGGCCATCACCTCGGCGAACACCCCTCGCCGGAACTCGTGCAGCTCATCGAGTTCGGCGCGCCCGGCGTCGGTGAGGACGAGCACCGTGCGACGCCCGTCCCGTTGGTCGGCTTCCCGCCGCAGCAGCCCGCGTTCGACCGCGCGGGCCACCAGCCTGCTCGCGCGCGGCTGATCGACGCCGAGCGCGGCACCCAGTGCGGTCACCGTGCCGGACTCGCCGCGTTCGGAGAACTCTTCGACGACGTCGAGGAGTTCGATCACCGGATCATGCGCACCGCGGCCACGCGTGCGGGCGATCCCGCTCAGCGAACGCCGCTGCTGACTCCGCCGGATCGCGATCATCGCGCGCTCGACCTCGGCCACCGCGTCCGTCATCCTCGCGCCCTCTTCCACCGCTCCATCTTCTCCAAAGCGTGCCCTCAGGGAATATCGCCATCCACCACGACGTCGAGTATCCTAGTAGTTGAACTTTCAAATACTGGAGGTCGTGATGACCACACCGGTGCTGTACCTGAGCCACGGCGCCCCGCCGCTCGCGGACGACGCCACCTGGACCCGCCAGCTCGCGAACTGGTCGGCCGAGCTGACCCGGCCTCGCGCGATCCTGGTCGTGTCCGCGCACTGGGAGGAGGCCCCGCTGACCATCGGCGCCACCACCACGGTGCCGCTCGTCTACGACTTCTGGGGCTTCCCCGACCGCTACTACCAGGTGAAATACGCGTCGCCGGGCGCCCCAGAACTCGCCGCGAAGGTGCGCAAGCTGCTGCACTCGGCCCAGACGCCGGTGCACGAGGCGCCGGATCGCGGGCTCGACCACGGCGCGTATGTCCCGCTGGTGGAGATGTACCCGGACGCGGACATCCCGGTCCTGCAGATCTCGATGCCGTCGCTGGACCCGCGGGAGCTGTTCGACCTCGGCCGCAAGCTCGCGCCGCTGCGCGACGAGGGCGTGCTGATCATCGGCAGCGGATTCTTCACCCACAACCTGAGCGCGATGAGCCGGACCGCGGGCGTCGACGGCACCCCGCCCGCGTGGTCGAGCGACTTCGACCAGTGGGGCGCGGAAGTCCTGCGGGCGGGCGACATCGACGCGCTGCTGGACTTCCAGCACAAGGCCCCTGCCGCCGAGATCGCGCACCCGAAGATCGAGCACTTCGCCCCGCTGTTCGTCACCCTCGGCGCGAGCAGCGACGAGGGCAAGGGCCGGACCGTCATCGACGGCTTCTGGCACGGCCTGGCGAAGCGTTCACTGCAGTTCGCCTGACACGACGAAAGCGGGCCCAGGAGCTGGATGCTCCTGGGCCCGCCCATTCAGGGAGTCAGCCGGTGGCTAACTCACTTGCCCATCGTGTGGAACTTGCCGGTCAGCTTCGCGAGCAGGTCGCGGAACATCGACAGCGGCGAGGAGTCGGCCGTGGCCAGCGCCGGGGTCTCCGTCTTCGGGGTGAACTGCGCGTTCGCCAGGCTGGGCAGCTTGGCGGTGTGCAGCTCGGGCGCGCCCGGCAGGGCCGGGGTCGCGGGCAGAGCCGGGGCCGCCGGAACGGCCGGGGCCGAGGGCAGGCCCGGGGCCTCGTCGGCACGCTGCGCCGGGGTCGGCAGCTTCGGCGTGACGCCGCCGCCGAGGTGACCCAGGTTGCCCAGCTTGCTGCCCACGTTGCCCAGGCCCGTCAGCTGGTTCTGGATCGACTCCAGACCGGCCAGCTGCACCGGCGTGGTCTTCACCGGCGAGTCCGCACGCTCCGCGGCGGGCATCGTCTGGGCCGCACCCGGCAGGCCCGGCAGCCCGGTGGCGGGCAGCGCGGGCAGGGTGGTGGCGCTCAGCTCGGAGCCCTTCGGCAGGTCGAGCGGCAGCGAGGAGTCCTCGCCGTTGATCGACGTGACGTCCTTGGTGTCCGAGTCCGCGTTCGCCAGCACCGGCACCTCGAGGGCGTCGGCCGGGACGATCAGGACCAGCGGGTGGTGCAGGTTGACACCGGACAGGCTGCTCGAGTCACCGTCGGTGACGGCGTCGCCGCCGACCTGGCCGATGGTCTGGTTGTCGGCCTGCGCCTTCGACACGGAACCGACCGCGGCCACGGCGTCGCCGAAGGCCTTCGGGTCCGCGGCGGCCGGGATGTCCAGGATGTCGCCGGACAGCGAGCCCTCGACGCCCGAGGTGGACAGGTTCCCACCGGAGGTGCTGTTGGTGGTGTCGGTACCGGTGCCGTGGGCGATGCCGCCCGCGCCGGAGACCGCGTCGTTGGCGGCCGGGACGACCGGCAGCGCCTCGGCGCCGATGATGTTCCCGGAGGCCGCGCCACCGTCACCGTTGGTTGCCGAGTCGCCACCGGCGGCCGACATGACGTCGTTGGTGCTGACACCACGGCCGATCCCCGCGGCACCGACGCCGTGCCCGGCGACCGGCACGGATCCGCCGATCGGGCCCTGCACGATGTTGCCGGCGAGCGCGCCGTCCTTGCCGTCCGCGGTGGCCTTGCCGCCGGCCTTGGAGTCGGTCAGGTTGTCGCTGGCGCCGGTGCCGATGCCCGCGAGAGCACCGCCGATGCCGTGCACCTGCGTGGGCTCCGAGACCGGCACGTGGACCAGGTTGCCCGCGCCGGCGCCCTTGTCACCGGTCGCGTGGACGTCGCCGCCCGCGTTCGAGGTGGTGTCGCCGCTGGCCTTGCCGTGGCCCTGGCCGATGAAGGTGCCGCCGACGCCGAACGCCTGGACCGGCAGGGAAACCGGCGTGGTGGCGAGGTTCGAGCTGAGGAAGCCGTTGTCGTCGTTGGTGTTCCCACCGCCGCCGCCGGAAACGGTCTTGGTCTCCTGCGCGGTGCCGGAGCCCTGGCCGATGAACGAGCCGCCGGTGCCGAGCACCTCGGTCGGAACCGCCGTCGGCACCTGGACGATGTTGCCCGACCCGGAGGAGTCGTTGCCGGTGGTGCCGTCGTACGCGCCCGCCGTGACGTTCTTCGTCTCGGTGGCCGAGGCGGTGCCCTGCCCGATGAACGAGCCGCCGACGCCGTAGACCTCGGGGGCCAGCGCGTCCTGCGTGTTGACCACGTTGCCGGTCAGCGTCGAGTTGTCACCGGTGGTGTGGCTGCCGTTGCCGGCGTTCGCGGTGACGTCGTTGACGCACCCGGCGGCGTTGGCGTTACCGATGTGCGAGCCACCGATGCAGGTGACCTCGACCGGCGCGGCCAGCGCCGGGTCGACGACGTTCGCCGAACCCGCGGCGCCGTCGCCGGTGCTCTGCACGAAGCCGCCGGCGTCGACGTTGCTGCCGGTGGTGTTGCCGCTGGCCTGGCGCTCCATGGCCCCCGGCTTGCCGGTAGCCGCGTTGCCGATCCAGGTCGCCGCCACGTTGCTGACGTTCGCGACGTCCGCGGTCTGCGGCGCGAGCACGGTGCCGTCCGCGAAGGAGTTCTGCCCGGTCGTCTGGACGTAGGCCGGGGTGTCCTTGAAGCCGGGGGTCTTGTCCCCGGCCTTGGCGTCCGCGGTGGAGTTCGAGTTCGCGTGGGCGTTGGAGCCCCACGCGCTCGCCGCGTTGTCGTTGAACTTCACCGGCAGCGCGACCGGCACGGCGCCGACGTTGCCGCTGGCCGCGCCTTCGTCGCCCGCAGTCTTGATCCAGCCACCGGAGGTGGCGGAGGTGTCGGCGTTGTAGCCCTCGCTGTGCGCGTTGCCGAGGATCCAGGACGCGGCGTTGCCGGTCACCTGGACCGGAGTCGCCAGCTGCCCGCCGACCACGTTGCCCGACGCGCTGGCGTCGTTGCCGTTGGTGGTGGTGTTGCCGGTCTCGGTCGCGCTCTGGCTGGCCGAGCCACCGTTGACGCGGCCACTGCCGCCGGCGAGCCCGACGCCGTTGCCCGCGAGCTGGACGGGGGCCGCCCAGTCGAGGTTGACGACGTTCCCGGCGAGGCCGGAGCCCTCACCGGTGGTGTCGACGTCCTGGTTGTGGGTCCAGGTCTGCTGGTGGTTGCCACCCTCGACCTTCGCGTCACCGAGGACGGCGACCGCGTTGTCGACGATCTGGATCGGGACGACGACGTCGCCGACGACCTTGTTGTGCTTGAGGGTGCTGTCGGTCGGGGTGAAGGCACCCGCGCCGTCCGCCTTCGTCGCACCGCCGAGAGTGCTCTGGCTGACCGGGCTGCTGCCCTTGTCGAGCATCTGTGCGCCGCCCTTGAGCGGCTCGGTGACCGGCTTGGTGCTCAGCTCGGTGTTCATCGCCGGAACGTCGGCCTGCCCGAAGGGCGTGCCGATCGCGTTGTTGGCGGTCTGGACCGGAACGGTGACGTTCAGGTCGAGCGGCGAGGCAGGGGTGTCGGGGCTGACAGGGTTCTCGTCAGCCGAGGCGATGCCGGTGCCCAGCATCAACAACCCACCCGTGACCAACGCGGTCTGGAGTCCGCGCTTTGCCCAGGTCTGCATGGGGTTTTTCTCCTTATATTTCGGGTTCCCTTGCGGGCTTGTGGGGTGCGGCTCATCGCGAGAAGAAGACGCACCGATAGGGGAAAGAAGGTGCGAGCGCGCATCAGCGGCCGCGGCGTATGCGGGACTGAAGGAGCGGACGCGTCACCGGCACATCAGAAGGTGGCGGCGAAGGGCGCGTCGGCTGCCCCGCGGTGAAGGTGAATCAGTCGGGAGTGACGCCGGGCTGGTGGCCCGGGGAGAGCGGCGTGTGCCGCAGGCCGGAGCGGGTGGCACCCGCGACGGCGTTGTCGACGGCGGCGGCGACCCAGGAGGGAACGCCGAAGGTCATGCCGTCGAGGTGACCACCGGGGGCGGAACCGCCACCGGGGGCTGTGGGGATGGACGGCGGCGCGAGCGGAAGCTGCACCGGCGACAACGGAGCCGACGGCAGATCGCGGTGCCCGTTACGGGAGGACCGCTCGGTGCCGGAGCCGTCGAGATCGGAAACGTTCTGCGCGGCGCCCGGCATCGCGTTGGCGGCCTGGAGCGCGGCGGGAAGCTGGACCGTGGCGGGCTCGACCGGACCGGAAACCTGGCCGGGAGCGCCGCCGGTGGCAGCAGTGGCGGGGGTGACCGGCTCGACCGGGGAAACCGGGAGCCCGGGCAGCGTGGGCACGAAGTCGTGGTGGGCGTTCGGGTCGAGCAGCTGCCAGACCTTGCGGCCGAAGTCGTCCGCGCCGGGCGCGGGGGTGAAGGTGTCGCCGAGGACCTGGCGGGTGTCCTCCGGCTTGCGGGCGATGTGCTCGAACGCGCCGAGCGTGCGCTCCGCCGGGGCCACGACCGCGTCGCTCGCGAGGCCGGACACGGCGCCGGTGACGCGGTCGGAGGTCTTCTGCTCGATCGAACGGTGCGTGCCGTGCTGCCGCAGCGAGCCGGTGGCCGTGTCCACCGCGCAGGCGGTGTGCGAGCCGCCGGGCTCGCCCGCGGTCCGCGGCATGGACCAGGTGGTGGCGTCCTGCTGGCAGGAGAGGTCGGCGACGGCGCCGGTCGCGGCACCCGCGACCTGACCGGCGAAGCGGGACGCGCCGCCGGTCGCGTCGTTGAGACCGGCGGTGGTGGCGTCGGTGACCGGGGTGACGCTGGCGGTGCCCGTCTGCACGGCGTCGGCCGTGGAAGAGGCGGAAGCGGCGGCACCAGAGACGAGCCACGCGGCGGCGGTGCCCGCCACGGCGCCACCCACGACGAACAGCGCACGCGACGCGAGACGGCCGAAGCGCTTCGCGCCCCGCCCCTCGTTCGCCGCTGCGTTCGCCACGCGTGCTTCTCCTCGTCTGCCTTGCCGAATTTCGGATCTGAATGAGTGCTTCGGGGCGGAATTCGAAGTTCCACTCGCCGTTGCGGGACCGAGACAATCAGGCCGCAAGGTCGATTCGCATCCTCGACACGACTTGATGCCACCATCGTGTGATGAACACAGCGTGCTTCCGAATGTGACTTTCCGTCATCAATCCAGGCGAAACCCAGTTACTCCACGGTCGGGTGACGCCTTCGGCGACACCGCGCTGTAGGCCGCGTCACACCGGGCAAATCGGACGACGGCACGCTTCCGCGCCGGGCCCAAATCAGCCGGGAAGATCCGGGTGCCCGATACGGTGGGCCGGTGAGCCAGCCTCAGCGCGCGCGACGCGAAGAACCGTTCCTGCCGGAGCCGGAGGACATCACCGGGCTCATTCCCCGTGGCCTGCGGGTGAGCGCCGCATTGGCGTGGCGGTTCATCGTGGTGGCCGCCGCGCTCTACGCCGTCGTCTGGCTGATCGGCTACCTCGGCGTGGTGGTCGTCCCGCTGTCGATCGCGCTGCTGCTCGCGGCGTTGCTCGGCCCGGCGGTCTCGCGGCTGGTCAAATGGCGCGTCCCGCGGGGTCTGGCCACCGGGATCATGATCATCGCCGCGCTCGCGGTACTGGGCGGTCTGCTGACGTTCGTCATCACGCAGATCTCCGACGGCATGCCGCAGCTGCAGAAACAGCTCACCGAAAGCCTGAACCAGATCAAGAACTGGCTCATCAACGGGCCGCCGCATCTGAAGCAGGAACAAATCCAGGACTTCATCAACCAGGCCATCGACCTGTTGCAGAAGAATCAGCTGTCGATCACCACCACGGCGCTGACCACGGCGGGCACGGTCGGCGAGATCCTCACCGGTTTCGTGCTGACGCTGTTCATCCTGATCTTCTTCCTCACCGGCGGTGAGGGGATCTGGACGTTCCTGACCCGCGGCATCCCCCGGCAGGTGCGCCGCCGGTTCGACGTCGCCGGGCGCCGGGGATTCGCCTCGCTCGTCAGCTACGTCCGCGCCACCGCGGCGGTCGCGGTCGTGGACGCGGTGGGCATCGGCATCGGGCTGGCGATCGTGGGGGTCCCGCTCGTCGTCCCGCTGGCGACGCTGGTCTTCCTCGGCGCGTTCATCCCGATCATCGGCGCCGTCATCACGGGCGGGGTCGCGGTGCTCGTCGCGCTGGTGACCAAGGGCTTCGTCGGCGCGCTCATCGTGCTGGCCATCGTCATCGGCGTGATGCAGCTGGAGAGCCACATCCTGCAGCCGCTGCTGCTCGGGCGCGCGGTGAAGCTGCACCCGCTGGCCGTGGTCCTCGCGATCACCGCCGGCCTGGTCGTGGCCGGGATCGCCGGCGCGCTGCTCGCGGTGCCGCTGCTGGCCGTGGTGAATTCCGGCGTCCGGTCCTTCCTGCACGAGGGCGAAACGGATCCGGGGACCGTCGACGTGATGGACACCGCGGCGGCCAACCCGGACACCGACCCGCACGCGGAGACCGACGACAAGGACGAGAAATCGGACACCGGGAAAACCGAGTCGTGATCGCGCCGGTCGCCCGTGACCCGGCGACACCGCTGTGGCGTGGGGTGATCGTGCTGCGGGTGGTCACGCTGCTGTTCGCGGTCGGTGCGGTGTTCGTGCACCGGGCCGAGTACCAGCGTGAATGGCTGGCGTGGACGGTCCTCGGCGTGATGGCGGCGTGGACGCTGGTGACGAGCGTGTTCTACGCCTACGAATCCGGCCGATGGCGTGGCCTCGTCGTCGTCGACGTGCTGTTGACCTGCGCGCTGATGCTGACTTCACCGCTGGTGCTGTCGGACGCCCAATACGCGAAGACGGCACCGCTCATCACGACGGTGTGGGTGGCGGTAGCCCCGCTCACCGCCGGTGCGCGGTTCGGCGCGTCCGGCGGCGTGGTGGCCGGGCTGATCGTCGCCGTCGGCACCGGGTTCGCGCGGATGCGGTTCGACCTCGACGTCGCCCGCGACGGCGTGCTGTTGTGTGCGAGCGCGCTGCTGGTCGGGATGGCCGCGACGACGGCGCGTCGCTCGGCGGAGCGGCTGGCGCGGGCGTTGCGGACGGAAGCGGCGACGGCGGAGCGGGAACGGCTGGCGCGGACGATCCACGACAGCGTGTTGCAGGTGCTGGCCAGGGTTCGCCGCCGCGGCGGGGAACTCGGCGGCGAGGCCGCCGAACTCGCGCGGCTGGCCGGTGAGCAGGAGATCGCGTTGCGCGCGCTGGTGACGACGGAGCCGGTGAAGCCGAGTGGCCGGGGCACCACCGATCTGCGCTCGGCGCTGCAGTTGCTGGCGACGCCGTCGGTGCAGGTGTCGACGCCGGCGGGCGAGGTCGAGCTGCCCGCCCAGGTCACCGACGAGCTGGTCGCGGTCACCCGCGAGGCACTGTCCAATGTGGAGAAACACGCCGGACCGGACGCGCACGCGTGGGTGTTGCTGGAGGATCTGGGCGGCGAGGTCGTGGTGTCCATCCGCGACGACGGCCCGGGTATTCCCGACGGCGCGCTGGAACGCGCGGCGGCGCAAGGACATCTGGGAGTGGTGGAGTCCATCCGGGGGAGGGTGCGCGATCTCGGCGGGAGCGCGGCGCTGGACACCGCGCCGGGCAGCGGCACGGAGTGGGAAGTCAGGGTCCCGACCAGGAGGGGAACACGATGACGGACGAGCCGGGCAAGGTGTCGGTGATGGTGGTCGACGATCACCCGATCTGGCGAGACGGCGTGGCACGCGACCTGGCCGAGCACGGTTTCGACGTCCGGGCGACGGCCCCGGACGCGCCGGCCGCGCTGCGGATCGCGCGGGCGGTGCGCCCGGACGTCGTGCTGATGGACCTCAACCTCGGGGAGACCTCGGGGGTCGACGCGACCAGGGAGATCACCACCGCGCTGCCCGAGACGAAGGTGCTGGTGCTGTCCGCGAGCGGTGAACACAGCGACGTGCTCGAGGCGGTGAAGGCGGGCGCGTCCGGCTACCTGGTGAAATCGGCGTCGGCGGTGGAGCTGGTGGACGCGGTGCGCCGGACCGCGGCCGGCGATCCGGTGTTCACCGCCGGGCTGGCCGGGCTGGTGCTTGGCGAGTACCGGCGGATGGCCGACGCCCCGGCGGACGGTTCCGGCGGCGCCGAACCGCCGCGGCTCACCGAGCGCGAGACCGAGGTGCTGCGGCTGGTCGCGAAGGGACTGACGGCGCGGCAGATCGCCGAGAAACTGGTGCTCTCGCACCGCACGGTCGAGAACCACGTGCAGTCGACGCTGCGAAAACTCCAGCTGCACAACCGCGTCGAGCTGGCCCGCTACGCCATCGAGCACGGACTGGACGCGGAGTAGCGGTCACAGCGTCACGATGGTCTGGCCGCGTTCGGCCGGTGGCTTCGCCTTGCCGAGCCGCCACGCGGGCTCGCCCGGATGCCAGGCGCCGACGACGTCGTCGGCGAGCACCAGATCGCCCGCGTCGCTCCAGTCCAGCCCGGTGTGCTTGAGCCCGCCCGCCGTCGCGTAGGGCATCGACGGCACGTGACGCCAGGCCGCCGTGCCGAGATCCAGCAGCCACACGTCCCGCGTCTGGACGCTCGATCCCTGCCACGCCGGATCCCCGAACTCCACCGCGGCCAGCCGGCCGTCGCGGCTGGGCAGCGCGTTCGCCGTGCCGTTGGGCACCGGGCGGGCGAGCTGCTTCCGTGTCCCGTCGCGCAGGTCGAGCACGGTGAAGTCGATCAGCCCGCCGATCAGCAGCCGATCACCGGCGATCGCCATGATCCGCGGGAACTGGTAAATGGTCCGGCCGGTTTCCGGGTCGATCAGCACGTCCTCGCTCTGGGCGGCGTCGCCGTTGACGGTGATGAGGAGCCCGCGCGCGGATTCCTGACGGACGAACGTGCGGCAGCTGGCCGGCGTACCGGGTCCGGCCGCCTTGCCGGTCAGGGAGACGCGCTGGAGGCGGCAGCTTTCCGGACCGTCCTCGCGGATCAGCCACAGGCTCTCCCGGTCGGCGCCCGGAGCCGCGCTGCGTGCCTTGCCCAACGAGCGTGGTGAACCGCCGGGATCGGCGTAGACGTACACGTCCCACGGCTCGCACGTGGCCGTGCACATCGGCGCGTCGAGCAGCACCGGGGTGGTCCCGACCCGCAGCAACGAGGTCAGCCGTTGGCCTCCCGCCGCGCCCTTCAACGGGACGAGCGCGCCCGTGTCGGCGTCGAAGACGCCTGGTGGCGACGTCTGCAGCACGAGCCGGACCCCGATCCCGCCCGTCGCGGTCACTCCGGCGAGCCCAGGCGCCGGTGACGCCGATGAGGTCGGCGAAGTCGTGGGCGGTTGGTACGGCGGGGGCCCGGTGGTACATCCGCCCAGCACGAAGCCCGCCGCGATGACCGCGGCGAGCGCGCGAACTACGGGTCCGTTCAGGGTTTTTCCCCGATCTCCCATGGCAATCAGGGTTTTACCATCGTGGCCATGGGCGAGGAAGAGGCGGCCGAGACCGTGACCGAGACGAAGCCGTTGGGCCCGCGCGATCTGCGGGTGTCCGACAGCGAGCGGGAGCACGTGGTCGAGGTCCTGCAGAAGGCGATCGGGCGCGGCATGCTCGACCTCGACGAGTTCACCGAGCGGACCGACCGCGCGCTCGCCGCGCGGACCCGGGGCGAGCTGAACGCGGTCCTCGCCGACCTGCCCGGCCTGGTGCACCCGGACGCCGCGATGGTGCCGGTGCCGAGCCAGTACGCGCCGCCCGCGACGCTCCCGACCTTCGGCCAGGCGGTGGTGCTGCAGTCGAAGTACGGGTCGATCCTGCGCCAGGGCCCGTGGCTGGTGCCCGCCGAACTGGTCGTCCGCAACAAGTACGGGGGCACGAAGCTCGACTTCAGCCAGGCGGAGATCCCGCACCGGGTGGTGCGGATCCACGTCGACTGCAAATGGGGCTCGGTGGAGATCATCATCCCGGCGCACGCGGCGGTCGACATGAACAGCATCGGCGAAGCCAAGTTCGGCTCGATCGAGGACAAGACCTACTCGAACGGCCGCCAGGGGAATCCGCTCTTCGTGCTCACGGGCCGAGTCCACGGGGGTGGCCTGGTGGTCCGGAACCCACGCCGCGGCATCTTCGGCTGAGCCCCCGCCACACCTGCGCACCCCCCACCCGCCCTGGGGGCCAGCCCTGCATCATCCTATCGCCGGGGACCGACAAATCCCGGCGATAAGGCGTTGAAGGGCTGAGTTGTCCACACCGAGACGCTCCTGTGGACAAAGCCGGCGGCAGTAAAGGTCCCTTGCTTCCAACCCCACGGGGATGGGGCTTCGCTATGTGCTGAAGGCGTCCTTCAGCACCTCCCCGCGCTCGAGCGTGAGTAAAGGTCCCTTGCTCCCGCCGCCGAGGTCAGCGGGCGGTGGCTGCCCTGGCCGCGGCCGGGTCAGCGGCCGCCAGCGCGGCGGCGGCGAGCGTCTCGCACTCGGCGAGGGTGGCCGACGAGAGGGAGGCACCGACCGCCCGCACGGCGGGCGCGTTCATAGACAGGCTGGTCAGGCCCAATCCCGCGAGGACGAGAGCAAGCCGCGGATCGGCCGCGGCCTCGCCGCAGACCCCGGCGGGTTTGCCGGTCGCCTTCGCCGCGTCGCCGATGAACCGGAGCAGGCGCAGCAGACCGGGCTGCCACGGGTCGTTGAGCTTCGCGACCGCACCGAGCTGCCGGTCGGCGGCGAAGGTGTACTGCGCGAGGTCGTTGGTGCCGACCGACACGAAATCGACCACGTCGAGGATTTCACGGGCGGTGAGCGCGGCCGCCGGGATCTCGATCATCACCCCGGCCCGCGCGATGCCCGCCGCGCGGACCCGCTCGGCGAACCACGCCGCTTCGGCCGCGGTCGCGACCATCGGCGCCATGACCGATACCTCGGCGCCGGAGTCCTGCGCGGCACCCGCGATGGCTTCCAGCTGCCGGTCGAGGACGTCCGGGCGGTCGAAGGCGATCCGCAGGCCGCGCACGCCGAGCGCGGGGTTCGGCTCGGCCTCGGGGGAGAGGAAGGCGAGCGGCTTGTCGGCGCCGGCGTCCAGGGTCCGGACGATGACGGGCTTGCCGCGGAACGGCGCCAGCACCGCGGTGTAGGCCTTCCGCTGCTCCTCGACGGACGGCTCGCTGGGCGCGTCGAGGTAGCAGAATTCGGTGCGGAACAGGCCGACGCCCTCGGCGCCGGCGTCGGCCGCGGCCTGGGCGTCGGTGGCCGAGCCGACGTTGCCGTAGACCTTGACGCGGTGGCCGTCGGCGGTCGCGCCGGTGCCGTTCCACTCGACCGGGCCGAGCGCGGCCGCGGTCACGACGGCCGCGGCCGGATCGGCGACCTGGACCGTTCCGGCATCGCCGTCGACGGCCAGCGCCGCGGCGTCGAGCACCAGCAGCCCACGCACGGCGACCACAGCGGGGATGCCGAGCGCGCGGGCGAGGATGGCGGTGTGGCTGGTCGGCCCGCCCTCCTCGGTGACGAGCGCGAGCACCTTCGCCGGGTCGAGCCCCGCGGTGTCGGCCGGGGCGAGGTCGCGCGCCACGAGCACGCTGGGCGAGGTCAGTTCGGGCACCCCCGGCGGGGCGATGCCGAGCAGTTCGGCGACGAGCCGGTCGCGGACGTCCCGGATGTCGCGGACGCGTTCGGCCATGTACCCACCGGCCGCGGCCAGTGCCTCGGCGAACTTCTCCGCGGCCTGGTGGACGGCGCGGGCGGCGGGCAGGTTCTGCGTCTTGACCAGCTGTTCGGCCTGCGAGGCGAGCGCCGGATCGGCAGCCATCGCGGCGGTCGTGATCAGGATCGTCGCGGCCTCACCGGTCGCGCTCTCGGCCTGCTTCTCCAGCCGCGCGGCGACGGCCTGCGCGGCGGGCGCGATACGGGCCGCCTCGGCCGCCGGATCGGCGGGCGCGGGCGTCGCGGCGGGTTCGCCCAGCGGCTCGGCGACGCGGACGACGGGACCACTGGCACGACCGGGGCTGACGGCTACTCCGGTCAGCGACGACTCAGACATGGTCTAGACCATAGCTCAAGTAGGCGGCGATATCGCGGGGTGGAGCGCACCAGCCCTCCGATCGCACCCTGTCAAGTACCGGCCGCACCTCCTCGTGCCACCAGGCCTCGGCCAGTTCCTCCCTGGTCCGCACCGGTTTTCCCGCCAAACCACGGCGGAAACCCCACGCTTCGGCCGCGTCGGCGAGGCGGAGCCAGTCGGCCGGGTCGTCGAGCCACAGCCCGGTGCGGACGTCGTCGGCGAGCGGGACACGCTCGAGGAACCTGCGCTCGGCCGCCTTCTGCGGCAGGTGCGCGAGGGTGATGCACCGCTCCAGGAACGCGATCGTGCAGATCTTCCGCACCCGCGCCCGGATCGTCGCGGACCCGCGCACTCGGGAGATCGACACGCGGTGGTGGCCGTCCTCGACGAAGTACAACTCGCCGATCCGGACCAGCCGCACCGGCGGCAGATCGGCCGACGTCCCGGCCAGCGCCTCCCAGCGCTCCCGCAGCGCGCGGTTACGCGGCCGGAATTCCCGGTCGAAGTCGTCCACCCTGGCGACCGTCCCCACCACGGCGTCGAGCACGACGTCCCGCTCGCCCTCGTCCGCTTCACTCTGTCTGCCGAGCGCCGCCAGCGTCTCGTCGAGCGGCATGATCGCCAGGTCTTCACGACGACGCGCACGCTGGGCGAGGTGACCACGCCACCACGCCGAACCGAAGGAATCCGCGGCCATATGAGGTCCAACGTCACCGGCCAGGCAGGTCATTCCCCCAGCTCGGCGGCGGTGGGATAGGACGGCTGGGCGCCATGGCGGGTGACGCTGACCGCCGCGACCTTGACCGCGCGCCGAGCCGCTTCGACCAGCCCCGCTCCGGCCGCGAGCGACGCGGCGAGCGCTCCGGCGAAGGCGTCCCCGGCTCCCGTGGTGTCGACCGGCTCGACCTTCGGCGACGCCACTTCGGTGAGACTCTCGCCTTCGACCACGACCACGCCGGCCGCGCCCAGGGTGACGACCGCGGCACGTGGGCCGAGCTCGAGCAACCGGCGCGGATCCGCGCCCGGTTCCTCGCCGAGCAGCCAGGCGGCCTCGTGCTCGTTGACCAGCAGGACGTCGAGTGCGGCGAGCGTTTCGCGCGAGACCTCGGCGACCGGCGAGAGGTTGAGCAGGACCCGGACGCCCTTCGCCGCAGCGGCCGCGACCACGTGCTCGATGGTCGGCACCGGCAACTCGAGCGAGGCGACCAGCACCTTGACGCCGTCGAGAGCGTTGTCGATGTCCTCGGGCCGCAGACTGGAATTGGCGCCGGGGGACACGAGAATCGCGTTCTCGCCGTCCGGTGTCACCGTGATGTAGGCAATTCCTGTCGGGCGATCAGTGGTCCGGACCAGCTCGGTGGAAACCCCGGCGTCGCGCAGGGACCCGAGCAGCAGCGCACCGTAGGAATCGTCGCCGACCGCGCCGAGCAGTGCGACATCCGCGCCGAGCCGACCGGCCGCGACCGCCGTGTTGGCTCCCTTGCCGCCGGGAAAAATGGCCGTGTCACCGCCGAGAACGGTCTCGCCGCCGCCCGGCCTGCGCTCGACCGGAACGACCAGATCGGCGTTCGCGGGCCCCACGATCAGTACGTCGGCACACATGGCCCCAACTCTGCCATGCGGGCCATTCCCGTTGAGCGGCAACCACCAGTCCTGGGAAGATGAAGGTTTTTGTAACTTATCCGCCGCACGGTGCGACAATCAGTCGTGCAGCGGACAGTCACTCACTCGATCGGGGGAACTCAGTCCCCCAGGCGTCACTTCGACGAGCGGCTGCCGCTCTCTTGATGCGTTGCCGCGGCAAAGCGGTGACGTTGCCCGAACCGGCCTGAGAAACCGGGCAGGGCATCGGGTCGCCGGTGCCGATCACGTAGCCCCCCGAGTGATCGGCACCGGCGGCGCCCCGGGTTTTCCCTACTCTGCTTCGGTGGACATCCTGGTACCAACTGTCACACACCGTTCGTAGCGTTCGGGGCATGACGTTCTTCGACTGGAAACGCGCGGTGTACGCCATGGTCGCGTTGCCCGCGTACTTCGGCGGGGCGCGAGCACAGCGATGGCTGGCAAGCCGCTGGCTGGGAATCGAATCCAAGGGCATCGGGAAGCCGCGTTATCTGGCGGCGGCCGGTCTGGGAATTCCGGCGTTCCTGATCGCCACACTGGTCTGGTACCTCGTCGGGAGAATCGCGACGTTCGGCTTTTTCTGGACCGAAGCGGGCGCCGCGGGTTCCTGGGGCGGGCCCTCTCTGCTCGGTGCCTGGGTCGTGCATTTCTTCGCGGCGCTCGGAATGGTGCTGGTCTGCCTGTGGCTGCTGCGGCCGCTGACGACGGGGCAGGCGCGATTGCTCGCCCCTTGACGGCACGTTCCTGATCAGCCCGGATGCCGTGGCACCTAGAATGTCCGAATGAGCCACCCCACCCGACGGGGTCGCGCGCGGGCAGCGACCGAGCAGGACATCCGACGGACCGCCCGGGCGCTGCTGGTCGAGCAAGGTCCGGAGGCGGTCACGTTGCGGGCGATCGCCCGCGAGCTCGGGATCACCGCGCCCGCCCTCTACCGGTACTACGAATCGCGGGACGACCTCGTCGAGAACCTGCGGCTCGACGTCTGCGCGGATCTCGCCGCGGAGCTGGGCGACGAGATCGCCGACCTGCCCGACGACGGCACGCTGCAGTTGTTCGCGATCTGCAAGGGGTTCCGGCGCTGGGCGTTGACGCACACCAAGGAGTTCACGCTGGTGTTCGCGTCGCCGACGGGCGGCGTCGGCACCGGATCGGCGAGCGCGCTGCGACGCTTCGGCGAGCCGTTCGGGCGCATCTTCCTCGCCGCCGCGAGCCGGGTGCTGGCCACGCACGACATCGTGACCCCGCCCGCCGACGTCATCCCGCCCGAGATCCGCGACGATCTGGCCCTCTTCCAGCGTGAACTCCTCGCCGTGCTCGCCGAATCGGGGCTCGAGCTCCCGGCCGAGAAGCTCGACCTCGGCGTGACGTACCTGATGATCCAGTTCTGGGCCCGGCTCTACGGGCACGTCACGCTCGAGGTCTTCGGCAACTACCCGATCCCGGTGTCGAAGCCGGACGTCCTGTTCGACTCGACGCTCGCCGATCTGGCGCGGGAGATCGGGCTCTCCCTCGGCTAGGCGGCGTGGCCGCCGTCGACCGAGAGGATCGCGGCGGTGACGTAGCCGCTGGCCGGCGCCGCGAGGAACGCCACCGTGTTCGCGACCTCGCCCGCCTCGCCGTACCGGTCGAACACCGTCAGGGAACGCTGGTCAGCGGCGTATGGGCCGTCGGCCGGGTTCATGTCGGTGTCGGTCGGGCCGGGCTGGACGAGGTTCACCGTGATGCCCCGCGGGCCGAGCTCACGGGCAAGCCCCTTGGTGAGCCCGACCATGGCGGTCTTGCTCAGCGCGTACAGCGTCATTCCCGGGCCGGGCACGCGCTCGGCGACACAGCTGCCGATGGTGATCACGCGACCGCCGTCCCCGAGGTGACCGGCGGCCGCCTTGGTCGCCGCGAACACGCCGCGGACGTTGACCGCGAGCACCCTGTCCACGTCGTCGATTCCGGTCGCCTCCAGCGGGCCGACGAACCCGACGCCCGCGTTGTTGACCAGGATGTCGAGCCTGCCGAACTCGGCGACCGTGGCGTCGACCGCCCTGGTGACCGCGTCCGCGTCGGCGCTGTCGGCCTGCACGGCCAGCGCGCGGCGGCCGAGCGCCTTGATCCGGTCCACGATCCCGGCCGCTTTTTCGCCGTTGGTCGCGTACGTCAGCGCGACGTCGGCGCCCTCCTCGGCGAGCCGCAGCGCGGTGGCCGCCCCAATGCCGCGGCTGCCGCCGGTCACCAGCGCCACCTTGCCGTCGAGCGTCATCCCCGTACTCCTTCGATGTGCCGTTTTCCTTACGACTCCATCGAATCGGGATCCTCGACGCGAAGCTGGCGCCTTTCGGCCGTCACGTTTCGCCGCCCGCACTGCGGCTCCCCCAGTGCTCGGGGCATCCCCCACCCACCACGGGGGACGACCCCGAAATCAGTCTATCGCCGGGAGGGCCTCAAACCCGGCGGTCGGGAAATCTGTGGACAACGGGGTCAGTTGTGGACAACTCCGCGGCAGGGGAGGCGAGTGTCCTTTGTGGACCTTGGAGGCGTTATGGCGCGAGCCGAGGGACGCCCTTGGTGCGCTCGATGCGTCGAGGGCGTCCCTCGGTGCGGCCAACGCACCGAAGGCGTCCCTCGGCACACACGCACACCCGGAAAGCCGTGAAGGCCTCCTTACCGGCGCTGAGCGCTGGGAAGGAGGCCTTCACGGACCACCAAAAGCCGGAGGCGGCTAAAGGACGATGTTCACCAGGCGGCCGGGCACCACGATGACCTTGCGCGGCGCCTTGTCCCCGACCAGTGCCGCGATCTTCTCGTCGGCCAACGCCGCCTTCCGGACGTCCTCGCCCGCCGCGTCGGCCGGGACGGTGATCCGCGAGCGGACCTTGCCGTTGACCTGGATCGGGTACTCGACGGTGTTCTCCACCAGGTACTTCTCGTCCACCACCGGGAACGGCCCGTGCACCAGCGAGTCGGCGTGGCCCATGCGGTGCCACAGTTCCTCGGCGATGTGCGGGGCCAGCGGCGAAAGCATCAGCACCAGAGGCTCGGCCAGTTCGCGCGGCGTGGCTTCCGCCGAGCCGTACGCCTTGGTCAGGTAGTTGTTCAGCTCGATCAGCTTCGCGCCCGCGGTGTTGAACCGCATCTCCTGGTAGTCCTCGCGGACCCCGGCGATCGTCCGGTGCAGCTGCGCGCGGTCCTCATCCGTAGCGTCCACAGTGGACACTCGAACGTCACCGGTGTTCTCGTCGACGACCAGGCGCCACAACCGCTGCAGGAACCGCTGCGCGCCCACGACGTCCTTGGTGGCCCACGGGCGGGAAACGTCCAGCGGTCCCATGGACATCTCGTAGAACCGGAACGTGTCGGCGCCGTAGTTCGCCGCCATTTCGTCGGGCGTGACGACGTTCTTCAGGCTCTTGCCCATCTTGCCGTACTCCTGGGTGACTTCCTCACCCTCGAAGAAGAACTTCCCGTCCTTCTCCTCGACCTTGTCGGCCGGGACGTAGACACCACGCGAATCGGTGTAGGCGAAGGCCTGGACATAGCCCTGGTTGAACAGCTTCCGGTACGGCTCCTTCGAGGACACGTGCCCCAGGTCGAACAGGACCTTGTGCCAGAACCGCGAGTACAGCAGGTGCAGCACGGCGTGCTCGACACCGCCGACGTACAGGTCCGTGCCGCCCGGGTCGTCCACACCGTGCTCTGCGGGCCGCGGGCCGACCCAGTACGCCTCGTTCTCCGGGGCGACCAGCGCCTCGGTGTTGGTCGGGTCCAGGTACCGCAGCTGGTACCAGCAGGAGCCCGCCCAGTTCGGCATCGTGTTGATGTCGCGGCGGTAGGTCTTGGGCCCGTCGCCCAGATCCAGCTCGACCTCGACCCAGTCGGTGGCGCGGGCCAGCGGCGAGGACGGCTTGCTCTCGCGGTCCTCCGGGTCGAAGGTCACCGGGGAGTAGTCCGCGACCTCGGGCAGCTCGATCGGCAGCATCGACTCGGGCAGCGCGTGGACCATGCCGTCCTCGTCGTACACCACCGGGAACGGCTCGCCCCAGTAACGCTGCCGCGAGAACAGCCAGTCGCGCAGCTTGAACTGCACGGTGCCCTCGCCGTGGCCATGCTCTTCCAGCCACTCGATGGTCGTCTTCTTGGCCTCGCCGACGCCCATGCCATCCAAGCTGAGCCCATTATCCTGGCGAGAGTTGATCGCCGGACCGTCGCCGGTGAACGCCTTGCCCTCGAAGCCTTCCGACGGCTGCACGGTCCGGATGATCTCCAGGCCGAACTTCTCCGCGAACTCCCAGTCGCGCACGTCCTGGCCGGGCACCGCCATGATCGCGCCGGTGCCGTAGCCCATCAGCACGTAGTCGGCGACGAAGACCGGGATTTCCTTGCCGTTGACCGGGTTCACCGCGTAGGAGCCGGTGAAGACGCCGGTCTTCTCCTTGTTCTCCTGACGGTCCAATTCGGACTTCCGCGACGCCGCCACCCGGTACTCCGCGATGGCCTCGGCGGGCGTGGCGGCACCGGAGGTCCAGCGCTCGTCGACGCCCTCCGGCCACGCCTCGGTGGTCAGTCCGTCGACCAGCGGATGCTCCGGCGCCAGCACCATGTACGTCGCGCCGAACAGCGTGTCGGGCCGCGTCGTGAAGACCTCGATCGCCGACTCGCCGGCGGTGAAGGTCACGCGGGCGCCGTGCGAGCGGCCGATCCAGTTGCGCTGCATGGACTTGACCTTCTCCGGCCAGTCCAGCAGGTCCAGGTCGTCGACCAGCCGGTCGGCGTAGGCGGTGATCCGCATCATCCACTGGCGCAGGCTGCGCCGGAACACCGGGAAGTTCCCGCGCTCGCTGCGGCCCTCGGCGGTGACCTCCTCGTTGGACAGCACCGTGCCCAGACCGGGGCACCAGTTCACCGGCGCCTCGGAGATGTACACCAGCCGGTGTTCATCGATGATCTCGCGCTGTTCCGCCCTCGTCAGCTCGCACCAGTTACGGCCGTCGGGGGTGCGGCGCTTGTCCTGCGCGTACTCCGTCTCCAGCTCGACGATCGGACGTGCTTTGCCCGCCTTCTCGTCGTACCAGGAGTTGAAGATCTGCAGGAAGATCCACTGCGTCCACTTGTAGTACCCGGGGTCGATCGTGGAGATGCGGCGGCGCTCGTCGTGGCCCAGCCCCAGGCGCCGGATCTGGCGCAGGTAGGTCTGGATGTTCTCCTCGGTGGTCTTGCGCGGGTGCTGCCCGGTCTGCACCGCGTACTGCTCGGCGGGCAGGCCGAAGGCGTCGAAGCCCATCGTGTGCAGCACGTTCCGGCCGATCATCCGGTGGAACCGCGCGAAGACGTCGGTGCTGATGAAGCCCAGCGGGTGCCCGACGTGCAGGCCCGCGCCCGAGGGGTACGGGAACATGTCCAGCAGGAACAGCTTGTCCGATGGCACGGGCTGCCCCTCGACCGCGAGCGGGCCGACCGGGTTCGGCGCCTGGTAGGTGCCGTGGTCGGACCAGTACCCCTGCCAGCGCTGTTCGATCTGGCCTGCCAGCTCCGCGTTGTAGCGGTGCTGGGGGGCCGCGTCGGTCCCGCTCTGGTTCATCGCCGCATTCCTCCGTGCCTATCCACGTCAAGCCACTCCAGAAACAACTCGACCCCCCAGCCCGAGGGCATGAGGGGTCGCCGCGCTGATCGGCCGTTTGGCCGAGGTCAGCGCGGCAGGCTAAGGAGCAGCCGAGCCGTGTTCATGATGACTATCGTAACTTGCTGGTCAAAGCCGTTCCGCTGGGACCGCCAGTGCGATGAACTGGGTCACCTGGGTCGCCGAGAAATTGTCGTCGCTGACGAGTACCAGGCTGCGCTCGCCACCGGGCAGGCGCGGACCCCACGTCATTCCCTCGACGTTGTCCACAGTGGACAGCTTGAAACCGGAAAGGTCGGCCAGCAAACGCTTGCGGACCGGCTTGACGTGTTTGTCGCCCGCAAGCGAAGCGACTTCGAGCACGTTGGTGGCGCCCTTGGTGTCGATCTCGAAGATGCGGATCTTGTTGCCGACGCCGGTGACGAAGGAGCGTTCCATCACCAGGTAGCGGGTCGGGTCGGCCTGGTCGACGGCGAGCAGCGACGAGATGCCGGTGGTCGCGAAGCCGTCCGACGGCGTCGGCGAGGCGAAGAGCTTCTCCTGCGGGTACGCGTACTGCGCGAGCACCGGCCCGAAACGGGACTGAACGGTAATACGGGACAAAGCACCCTGCGTCGCGGTCGGTACCGGGCCATCCTGGAGCAACGGGCCCTCGACGGAGCTGGCGACCAGCGTGCCGAACGCGGCGAAGGTGAGACCTTCGAGTACGAGGTTCTGCCGCGGCCCCGCCACCGGCGTCATCCTCTCGTTGGCGGGAATCGGCAGGTCACGGACGTATTTCCCGTCGCGTCGGGCCTCGCGGATCGATGGGTCGATCAACGTCGTGCCGGTGCGTTCGCCCTCCTGTGCCCAGAAGTAGTGGCCGGTCCACGGGTCGACCCGCAGTTCCTCGGGGTCGATCGTCTGCTCGTTCTGCGGCGCCTTGGGGTCGTTCTTCGCGAGCGGCGGGTAGGGCGTGCCGTCCGGGCGCAGCAGCGGATGCGTGCCGGTGAACGCGACGTCGCCGACGCCGTGCGCGTTGACGGGGAACTTCGCCGTGTAGAAGCGGGCGGGATTGATCGCGGACCGGTCGTCGCAGATCAAGGCGTACTCGCCGGTGCGCGGGTCGTAGTCGATCGAGGAGAGCCCGCCGACGGTCGTTCCCTCGAACGGCGCCGCGTGCGGGACGATCCGTTCCCCGATCAGGCGGACCTGACGGTGACTCGGAGTCGCTTCGGCGACGGGAACGCTCAACAGGGTGAGGGGGAGCGCCGCAGCCATGGCGGCGGCCAACACACGACGTGACATGGCCTGTAGCACAGTCGATCAGGGTATCCGGCAGGTTGCCGGGACGTCACGCTTATCCTCGTGAGGTGATCGCTGCAGCGCTCGTCCCGATTCTGCTGGGTGCCGTCGTCGGCTGGGGTGGCTTCCTCGGCCTCCGTGAGCGGCTGACACGGGAGAGCAGCACGGGCGTGCGCACCCGTGCGTCGATGCGCAGTGAAGAGGCGTTCAAGCTGGCGAACCGGGTGGCCGGGCTGCCGACCCTTGTCGGTGGCGTGATCGGTGTGGTCGCCGGTGTCGCGGCACTCGTCATGCCCACCACGGCCGGGCTGCTCGCCGCTGCCGTCGCGGGGGTGCTCGGCATGTTCGTGCTGGTCATCGGCGGCGGAGTGCTCGGCAACCGGGCTGCCGCGACGGTGCCCGCTCCCGCGCCCGCCGCCCCGGCCGGATGCAGCGGCTGCGCCTGCGGTGCCGGTGGCTGCGGCGTGCTCCAGCGTTCGGAGAGCTGACCGGGACGAGCGCCCGAATGTGGCATTGGGTGCACTCAACGCACTGAATGCCACATTGGGTGCGTTGGACGCACCGACGGAGCGTTCGCGACACACGCCCTGGGCTCAGTTGCGCTGGAGGTCGCCGGGGTGGGTGGCCAGCAGTGCGATCGGAACACCCTGACGTCGCAGCACCTGGCCCCACAGGTCGCGGTTCGGGGAGGCCAGGATGTCGCTCGGCAGCGCGGGCACGATGACCCAGTCCTCGTGTTCGATTTCCCCGGCGAGCTGACCGGAGTCCCAGCCCGCGTAGCCCGCGAAAACCCGCACGCCGCGGACCTTCGGCACGAGGACCTCCGGGTCGGTGTCCAGATCGACCAGTGCGACCGGACCACGGACCGCGATCACCCCCGGCACGCTCGCCGCTGTCTCGCCGGTGCGCAACGCGGCCAGGCACAGCGCGGTTTTCTTCTCCACCGGCCCGCCGACGAACACCGCCTGCGGCTCGGCGACGTGTGTGCCCCAGTTCGGCAGGACATCGTGCACGGCGACGTCGCTCGGACGGTTCAGTACCACCCCGAGAGTGCCCTCGTCCCGGTGATCGATGACGAACACGACCGTCCGCCGGAAGTTCGGGTCGAGCATCGTGGGGGCGGCGACCAGGAGCGTTCCCGGCTCAACCTCGGCGTCCGCAGGCACATCGCCCATGATCCCACCCCGGTGCACACGAATTCGCCCGGCACCGGGAACAAACGCACCACGCACCCCGTTGGACACACTGGTCGGCGCACTCCGTGTCCCCCGGGCTCACTGAAGAACCGCCTTTGTGGAATACCGTTCGGCCGGAGCCACACTGCGCATAGCCGCCGAGAGGCGACCAAGTGCGTCGACCACCTTTCCGTTCATCGCGGGCTTGGTTCACGCTCACAGACGAGTCACAGGATCCGACTAGGATTCCGGGGTGACGATCAGCGCTGGGGCGGCGACGGAACCGGTGGGGCCACGGGCGCTGGTCCGCGACCCCGAGTTCCGCAGGCTGCTGTTCACCCGCTTCGCCGCGCAGTGGGGCGACGGCGTCTTCCGCGCGGGGCTCGCGGGTGCCGTGCTGTTCAACCCCGAACGAGGCGCGAACGCGCTGGCCATCGCCGGCGGATTCGCCGTTCTGCTCCTGCCGTACTCGGTGATCGGGCCCTTCGCCGGCGCACTGCTCGACCGCTGGGACCGGCGTCGCGTCCTGATCTTCGCGAACCTCCTGCGCGGCCTCGCGATCCTCGCCGCGGCCACCGCGGTCGGACTCGGCGCGGGCGGGATCGGGCTGTTCTCCCTCGCACTCGCCGCGGAGGGCGTCAGCCGGTTCATCGGCTCCGGGATGTCCGCCGCGCTGCCGCATCTGGTGCCGGAATCCAGCGTCGTCACCGCCAACGCGTTCGCCACGACGCTCGGCTCCGTGGTGGCGGTCATCGGCGGCGGATGCGCGATCGGGCTGCGTTTCCTGTTCGGCCCGGACAACGCCGGATCGGCGTGGACGACGTCGTTCGCGGTGCTCGGCACGATCGTCGCGGCGATCGTCGCGGGCCGGTTCCGCCGGGGGCAGCTCGGGCCAGACGTCGTCGACGAACCGACCAACCCGTTCGTCGCGGTCGCGCGCGGCCTGGCCGACGGCGCCCACCACGCCTGGCGCGCGCCGCGTGTCACCGCCGGATTCATCGCGCTGTTCGCGCACCGGGCGTCGTTCGGCGCCTCGCTGCTCGTGACGACCTTGCTGATGCGCAACTACTTCACCAATCAGGGCGTTTTCCGCGCCGGACTGCCGGGGCTCGGCCAGATGGTCGCCCTGGGCGGCGCGGGCCTGCTCGTCGCCGGTCTGCTGACGGCCTGGCTGGTCCGGGTGTTCGGCAGGCTCCGGGTGGTGCTGGGCGCGCTGGTGCTCGCCGCGCTCGCGCAGTCGGCGCTCGGCCTCCCGATGCTGCTGCCGACCGCGCTGCTCGCGTCGTTCGTGATCACCGGCGCCGGTCAGGTACTGAAGCTGTGCGTCGATTCGTCGATCCAGATCGACGTCGCCGACGAAGCCCGTGGCCGGGTGTTCGCGCTCTACGACACGTTGTTCAACATCACGCAGGTCGCCGCGGTGACACTGACCGCACTGTTCGTCCCGGACGACGGCCGCTCGCCGGGGCTGCTCGTCGCCGCGACGATCTGCTACCTGCTCGGCGGCGCCGGATACCTGCTGGCCACGCGCCGCGCGGCGCCCGCCTGATTCGCTGGCGCAAACCCTTGGCTCCCGGTTCACCCATATGGCCGGTACGCCGGGACGGCGGGCATTAGGGTTGGCCGCGTCCCGTCCCGCTCGACCCCCGGGAGCACAGTGACCACCCCCGGCGACGACCACGCCCGTCTCGAAGCACGCAATGCCGCGATGAAGGACCAGGTCGACACGCTGCTGGAGCAGTTCGAACGGCAGACCGAGCAGCTGCGGGACGCGCAGACGGCCGCCGCCGAGCTGACCGCGGTGGTGTCCTCACCGGACGGTCTCGTGCGCGCGACGATCGACTCGACCGGCTCGCTCGCCAAGCTCGAACTCGCGCCGAACTCCTTCGAGCGGACCACCCCGGCGCAGCTGGCGAACACCATCCAGAACCTCGTCCGGCACGGGTCGTTGCAGGTCAAGCAGAAGGTCGCGGATCTCATGGCCCCGCTGACCGAGGGGCTGCCCGACCTGGCCGATCTCGTCGAAGGCGCGCCGTCGCTGCGCGGCCTCATGCCGCAGATCCCGGACTTCCTCGAAGAAGAGGAACAGCCGCCACCGCCGCCGCGTCCGGATTCCTTCGAGGACCCGGCCGCCGGGTCGATCATGCGCAACGAGCAGGCCCCGCCGCCTCCGCCCGCACCACCCATGCCCGCGCCGAAACCAACTCCGCGCCGCGTGCGTCCCATCCAGGACGACGAAGACGAGGAACCACCCTCGTCCTGGATGCGGAGGGAGTGACCGATGCCGGACGGGCGCGGTTTCACCGCCGATCCGGAAGCGGTCAAATCCGCCGCCGGTGGGCTCGAAGTAGCCGCGGACAACCTCGAGGACGCCGCGAAGGAACTCCAGAGCGCGTTGAGCGCGCAGGGGGAGTGCTGGGGCGACGACGACTCCGGCAAGGAGTTCGCGAAGGACTACGTGCCGGGGGCGAAGGGCGCCGTCGAGGGCTTCGGCAACCTGGTCGAGGGCCTGCGCGGGCTCTTCCGCAATGTCGACCAGTCGATGAAGGCCCTCCACGGAGCTGACCAGACCGTCGCGGACACGCTCACGAAGGGCAAGGGGCAGTAATCCGTGGGTATGGAGATGCCCGACGCGGTCAAATGGCTGCTGCCCATCGTCGTCGGGGAGAGCTGGCCCGAGGGCGACGAGGACAAGCTCCGCGCGCTGCGGGACGCCTGGCACAACGCGTCCACCGCGATCCCGCAGGCCTCCCAGATCGGGAGCACCGCGGCCACCGGTGTCCTCAACAACTGGTCCGGCGACGGCGCGCAGGCGTTCGGCGAGCAGTGGAAGAAGTTCGTCGAGGGCGACGACGCGTACTTCAAGAACCTGGCCGAGGCCTGCAAGGCACTCGGCGATTCGTGTGATCAGACGGCGCTCGACGTCGAGTACACGAAGTACATGATCATCATCTCGCTGATCATCCTGGCCGCGCAGATCGCCGCGATGATCGCGGCCGCCGCGGTGACCTTCGGCGGGTCGACGGCGGGGATCGCGCCCGCGCAGATCGCCACCAGGATGACCGTCCAGATGCTGTTCCGCCAGCTGCTGGAGAAGCTCGCGCAGCAGGGGTTCAAGCAGGTCGCGAAGGAGCTGCTGGAGAAGTTCCTCAAGCAGGGTCTCAAGAAGATCGGCAAGGAGATCCTCAAGAACGAGGCGATGAACCTCGGGATGGACGCGGGGATCCAGGGCCTGCAGATGGCCAAGGGCGACCGCAAGGAATGGGACTGGAACAAGACCAAGGACTCGGCGATCAGCGGCGCGGTCGGCGGAGTCGTGGGCGCCGCGAGCGGATCGATCGGCCGCGGCGCGACGGAGGGGCTTTCGCACAGCGCCGGCGGCCAGGTCGCCGACGCCGCCATGCGTGCGGGCGCGCGCGGTGCCGTCGAGGGTGTCGCGCAGACGGTCGGGCAGGCCGCGGTCACCGGGAATCTCGGGGACCTGTCGGCGAAGGACCTGCTCACCGGCGCGTCGAGCGGCGCGGTCGGGGGCGCTGCAGGTGGCGCGAAGGAGCAGATCGGCCACATCAAGGAGGCCAACTCCCCGCACGCCGAGCCGTCCGGCGGCAGCCACTCCGGCGATTCCGGCGACGACGGCGGATCGTCGAACGAACCTTCGTCGCGCTCGGAACCTTCTTCGCGGACAACGGATTCCGAGCCGTCCTCACGTTCGTCGGAGTCGGAGCCGTCCACCCGGTCCTCGGAGTCCGAAGCGTCCTCGCGATCGTCCGAGCCTTCCGGTGAGTCGAGCCGGTCGAACGAGCCGACGTCGAATCACAGCCAGGAGAGCGGCGGTTCGACCGAGACGCGGACATCGGAGCCGTCTCATCAGTCCACTCAGGACAGTGGGTCGGGCCAGCACCACACCGGCGAACAACCGCAGCACGCGCCCGAGACCCAGCACGCCGCGGAAACCCAGCGTGCACCGGAAACCCAGCATGCGCCGGAAAGCCGCGCGCCCGAGCACACCACCGAGACGCCACAGACCCAGCACGCCACTGAGACGCCACGCGCGGCTGAGACACAGAGCGCCCCGGTGTCACACGACCCGGCGCCCGCGCACCAGAGCGAAACCCCGGCACACCGGTCTGCCGACACCGGGACGTCGACCAGTTCCGATCACGTCCAGCAGCCCGAACATCCGGCCGCGCCGCAGGAAGCCCCGCGCTCCGCGGCGGCCCAGACCACCGACGGCCCGGCACCGCAGCACCAGGCACCCGCCACGCAGCAGCAACCCGCGGCGAACCCGCCCGCGGGTGGTTCCGCCCCGCCGATGAGCGGTGGCGGCATGGGCGGGGGCATGGGCGGCGGTGCGCACGGATCGTCCGGTGGATCCTCGGGCGGTTCGTCGTCCGGCGGCTACGGCATGGCGCCGAACACCCCGAATCCGCCGCAGGGTGGCTTCACCCCTGGTGGTTACCCGGGCGGAGAGCCGCCGCGCCAGGGCCGCCCGCAGGACAACGTCGCCGCCGCCGGGTACACCGGTGGCGGTCAGCAGCCGATGCCCGAGGGCTTCCCCGGCCAGGGACAACCACCGCAGGCGCCTCCGCCGCCGCAGGGCGGGTTCGCGCCGCCACCGGGAGGAATGCCGCCAGGAGGCGGGATGCCCCCGGGCGGCATGCCGCCGGGCGGTGGCGGACCGCGCCCGTCCGGTCCGCCGCAGGGCGGTCCGCCGCCGAACCAGCCGCCGGGACCGCCACGTGGCGGTCCCGGTTTCCCGCCAGGGGATCCGCGCCGGATGCCCGAACAGTTCGGCGGACGTCCCGGGCAGCCCCAGGGTGGCCCGCCACGTCCGCCCGGACCCCCTCCCGGTCCGCCGGGTGGGCGTGGACCTGGCGGTTATCCCGGCCAGCCGCGGCCGGGCGGTCCGGTGGGCCCCGGCGGACCCGGTCCGCATCCGGGTGGCCGTCCGCCGATGCCGCCTCCGCCGGGGCGTCCGCCGATGGGGCCGCCGAACGGCGACCCGCGGTTCGGGCCGCACCAGGGCCGTCCACCGGGCATGCCGCCGCAGGGTCCCGGCCCGCGTCCACCGCAGCCGTTCGTGCCCGAACAGCCGCGTCCCGGACATCCGCCGCAGGGCCACGCGCCTACCCAGCAACCGCCGGGAACCCCGCAACCGCCGCACGTTCCGCACGAGCAACCGCGTCCGCAGGACCAGCGGCCGGTCGAGCGCACGCCGGAACACACCCCGGCGGAACAGCCGCGCCCGCCGGAGCAGCAGCCGTACGGGCGGGAGCGGACTCCGCAGCAGGAGACTCCCGCCGAGCGCGCGCCGGAACAACAGCCGCCGCACGACAACGCGGCCGCGCCGGAACACGGCCCGCGCGAGCAGGCGCCTGTGCAGCAGGGCACGGGCGAGCACCGCCCGACGGAGGCCCAGCGCGAGCAGGCCCCGGAGCAGCATGAGCCTGGCGCACGCGTGCCCGAGGAACAGCACACCCCGCAGGAGCGGACTCCGGAGCAGGAGCCCACCCCGGCCCACGAGCCGGAGCAGGCACCGCAAGAGCACGAACCCGCGGCACAGCACGACGAGCAGCCGCCCGTCGAGGATCACACGCCCGGCTCGCACGACGAGGGGCACTCGCCGGTCGACGAGAGCTACCTGCACGATCCCGAGTTCCGCAGTCACGATCCGGCGGACGTCGACCGGATCGTGGAGACCCAGCTCGAACACGGTCACGTCGACGCCGAGACCGGCGAGCTGCGGCACGAGCAGGTCCGCCGCGAGGCGCTGGCCTTGCGGGACAAGAACTTCCCGCACATGTCGGACGAGGGCGCGATCGCCGTCCACTCGTACACGCGCGTCGAAATGGTGCACCCGCTGACACACGCCCAGCGCATGGGCGGCGAGACGCTCGGCGATCTGACGCCGCAGGCGCGGGCGGTGACGTCCGGGCTCAACGAGATGCCCGAGCACGCCGGCACGGTCTCGCGGATGGTCAACTTCGACCGCCACGCCGGCCGGATGGAAGCGTTCCTGGCGAACTACCGCGAGGGACAGGTCGTCGTCGAGCCGGCGTTCCTGTCGACGTCGAAGATCGACGCCGAGCACCTGCGCAGCAACTTCCCCGGCGAAGTCGAGATGCGCATCGAGTCCAAGACCGGGCGCGACGTCTCGAAGCTCGCGGCGCTGGAGCACGAACGCGAAGTCATCATGAAGCCGGGTTCGCAGCTGCTCGTGCACGGCGTCGAGATGGGCCGCGGCCACCCGGACCACCCCGAGTACACGCACCGCAATCCCGACGGCAGCATCAACAAAGAGCCGAAGTGGATCGTGCACGCGGAGGAGGTCGCGCCCGGCGACCCGCGGCACCTCGGCGCGGACGAGGCCCAGCGGCAGATCGAGGAACGCCGCGAGCGCAACGTCGCCGACGAGGAACGCTTCCAACGCGAGCAGGAGGAAGCCGACCGGAAGTTCGAAGAGGAGCACCCCGAGCTCTTCAAGAACAACATCAAGGACATCTTCTCGGTGTTCGGCGGCGGCGAGGACACCACAGCCGGCCACCCCGAGCCGGAACCTCGCCACGAACCGGCGAAGCACGAGCCCGAGGGCGGCTGGTCGGAACTCGCGAAACCGCTGGAGCCCGGCGGCGAACCGGTGATCCACCACGACTCGGTCGAGACGCCGCAGCAGGAAGCACGGCTGCTGCGCGACAACCTCCGTGGCATCGAAGAGGTCAACACCCGCCACTACTACGCCGAAAACGCGCTGGAGAACGGCTACCGGACGAACTCCGCGGAGTCGATGGTGGCGTTCGAGCAGCGGATGAACGGCGAACCCGCCGTCGCCGCTCCTGCCGACGGCGCGCTGTCGCATCAGCAGAGCCTCGACCACGTCAGCGAACGGCTCGGCGGCCAGTGGAGCGATCGCGGCAACTTCGACAGCATCGCGCGGGAGCTGGGCGAACGTCCGGTCGGTGCGCGGACCGCGATCGCGTTCGAGCACCACGTGCCGGGCGACCCGCACGCCCCGGCGGACTCGCCCGCCGCGCATCCGCGGGTGGAGAGCCGGATCGTCGCGGCGGTCAAAACCGAGCACGGCGTCGTGTTCGCCGACCCGCGCAGCGGACGGCTGGCGGAACTGCCGCACGACGCGACGGGCATCAAGGCCATGCCGCTCGGCGGCGGTGAGGCGCCGACCCCACATCACACGACCGAGTCGCACACCCCCGAGCACCGGCCCACCGAGGAACACACCGGACACACTGAACGCGCCGAGCACGCGGAGTCCACAAAGGACACCGAGCCGCCCGCCCGTGAGCAGGAGCCCACCAGGGAAGAGCCGTCGTCCGACATCGCCGAACGCCTCGGCCAGGGCGCCGAAACCGCGCCACACAACGAGGACTACCTGTCCGACCCGGAGCACTGGGCGACCGAGGCCGATCACCGCAGCATCCGCGAAGCCGTCGGCGACCAGCGGATCTACGACCAGATCGCGGAAAACGCGCTGAGCCGCCGCGACGCGCACGAGCATTTGCGCCACATGACCGACGAGGGCGCGATCGCGGTCCACGGCTACACGCGCGGCGAGTACTCATACCACGTCAACGAGGCGAACAGGCACGGTCCGGGACACCCCGGTTTCGAGCTGGCACAGCACAATTCGCGCGCGATCGTGGACGGCCTCGCCCAGCTCCCCGATCACGTCGGCGAGGTCGTGCGCGGCATCGACGTGCACGGCGACCCGCATCTGGCGAAGCTGACCGCGGATCACTACGTCGTCGGCGAGACAACCATCGAGCCGACTTTCACCAGCGCGTCGATCAAGACCGGCGAGTTCTCCAGCTCGAAGTTCGGCGACGACGTCGAACTGCACATCCAGTCGAAAACGGGCAAGGACGTCTCCGCGCTGGCGGAGAATCCCGGCGAGCGCGAGTCGCTGTCCCGGCCGGGCACCCAGCTCCACGTGCACAGCAAGGAACTGGTGATCACGCCGGAGGGCAAGCGGAAGTGGGTCATCCACGCCGAGGAGGTCACCCCTGGCGACCCCCGTCATCTCGGCCCCGAGGACGCCAAGCGCAAGATGGCCGAGCGGCGGGAACGCTTCACCCAGGAAGCCCCCGAATACGCGCGGCGCAGGCAGAACGCCCTGATGGAGCGCCTCGGCGGCGCCGTCGAACCGGAGACCCCGCCCGCGAAGCCCGCCGAGCACACGGCATCCGAACCGTCCATTTCGGACCGTCTGGGTGGCCACGGCTTCGGCGAGGAACCCGCACCGCACGCCGACGAAACACCCGCGCACGACGGCACGTCCGCCCACGAACCGCCGGACTTCTCGTCGATGGCGCGGCCGACGAATCCGCCGTACGAGGCGGCGATCCACGCCGGCACCGCGTCGCCGGAGGAGCGTGCCGCCTACGTCCGCGAGCGGCATCCGCACCTCGGCGAGGTCAACCCGGGCTTCCACCAGCCGGGCGCGCTGGAGAACGGCTACATGTCGAACTGCACACGCACGCCCGAGGCGTACTGGGACCGGCTGCACGGTGGAAATGCCACGGCGGAGCCGATCCCGTTCGGCCAGATGGACAGCCGCGGCACGCTCGATCACATCGAGGACCGCTTCGGCCAGAAGTTCTCCGAACGCGCCGACTACGACACCGTGATCCGCGAAATGCGGGACATGCCCGAGGATCACCACGCCGTGGTCGCGGTGAAGTACGAGGACGCGAACGGCGTCGAACGCGGGCACGTCGCGATGGTCGTCAACACCCGCGACGGAGTGGCGTTCATCGACCCTCAGTCCGGCGACCTGCTGAACCTGCCCAAGCCGCCCAAGGACATCCGGCTCATGCACGTCGGCGTCCCGAACGCCGACGGCGTGCCGCACACCCCGGCCGCGCACGAGCACACCACGACGTCGCACGAACAGATGTCGCACGAGCAGGCCCCGAAAGAGCCGATCACGGAGCCGAAGCCCACCCAGCCGGTCGATCCGCGCATCGCGTACGCGCGGGACGGCGGCCCGCACGGTGTCGACGTGCGGCCGTCGCGGATCGGACCGGACGGGCGGCCGGTGCCGTCGTTCACCGAGCACGTCCCGGCGACGCCGGAGCACGCGCCTTCGGGGCACCACCAGCCCGAACACGGCGGCTACGGCATGGCGGAGCGACCGCACGACGAGCCCGCGACGAGCCACGAGCACGTCGACCCGCGCGTGCGAGAGGAAGCCGAGCGTTTCCTCTCGCGGCCGGAGGTCGAGGCCGCGCTGGACAGCCATGCCTCGGGCGACTACATCCGCGCGCACCTGGCCGAACACCCCGGCCTGCTGAACCTGATGCAGGACCCGGTGAACGAGACGCTGACCCGCTCGTTGCTGAACAACCCGAAGACCATCGAAAGCCTGATGGAGCACCCGGAGGCCATCCCGATCCTGGAGACCGCCGCGCACGAGGCCGTCACCCGGGGCGACGAGCTGGTCAGGGAGGTCCACGAGGCCGGCGTCACGCCGTTCGAGCCGACCCGGGAACAGATCGAGATCGCCGAAGCCGCTGAAGAGATCGCCGCGGGGGCGAAGCCCGAGGACCGCAAGCACGCCAGCTTCCTCCCGGAGTTCCGCAACAACGAGGAGGCCACCAAGCGGTGGGTGGCCGATGAGCGGGCGAACTGGCGGGCGAACCAGGACAAGCTGAACGCGATCGCGGACCGGCTCGCCGCGGAGAACGACGGCCACGCCGGTTACCGCACGAAGCCCAAGGAGGACGACCGCGCACTCGCGAAGATCGCCAAGTACAAGGGTGACGGCGGGCAGCTGACCGACCTCGTCGGCGCCAAGGTGCAGTTCGGCACGGTCGCCGACCTCTACAACGCGTTGCGCGAGCTGCAGAACGATCCGGCCCTCAAGATCGTCTACTTCGAGGACCGGATGGCCAACCCGAAGCCCAGTGGTTACCGCGACCTGCAGATGAACGTCCAGCTGCCGAACAAGCACGTCGCCGAACTGCGGCTGCACCTGACCCACATCGACAACGTCGCCGCCTACGAACACGCACTGTTCGAGGTGCGCCGCGACTTCGAGACGTTGAGCCGCCAGGAAGGCCGCGACGGCAAGTTGTCACCGGAAGAAGCGGCGCTGGACGCCGCGCTGATCGAGCAGTTGCGCGGGCGTTTCCAGGACGCGCTGGAACGGGGCCTGCCGCCCGCGACGCCTGAGGAGAATGCGTGATGGCCTTCCGGACTCCGATGTTCTTCAAGTACTTCGCCCAGCCCTACCGGGTGGACTCGACCCCGGACGGCGGGCTGACCGGGAAGATCCTCGACCTGGACACCGGCGAGTTCGTCGAGGACAACTCCCATGTCCGCGAGGCGGTCTGGGCGACGACCAGCTCGGACATCCGGACGCTCACCGAAGAACGGTTCGTCCAGGAAACGGAGGCCGCGCGCAACGAGTGGCTCCGCGGTGAGGGGGCGATTTTCGCGCTCTACGAAACGGTGAACGGCCTGTACCAGCTCGCCCGCGACGAGGACCGTCCGCTGGCGGCGCAGGAACGGGCGCTGATCCAGTCGCTCTACCGGCGCACCTTCACGATGTGGGAGGACGAGTTCGCCCGACGCGCGGCCGGTGAGCCGCCGTCGTTCCCGGTCACGAGCAGGTTCCCGGAAGGGAGCACGTGATGGGCCGGCACAGGGCACGATGATTCACGTGGAACAACCCCTGTCCCCCGAAGAACAGCGCGCCGTGCTGATCGGCATCGGCAAGCTGGTCCGTGCCCACCGCGTGGACGACACGCTGCCGGTCGAGGTCTCGTTCCGGCAGGCCGGAAAGCACACCGAACTCGAGGTCCGCAACGCCGGCGAACAACCGGAGCTGACGAACCTGTTCAGCCGGCTCCGCGCCGGGATGTACGCCACCGGTCGTGGCACCTGGCTCCAGTCGCGGTTCACCCTCGCCCCGGACGGCACGTTCGACTTCGACTTCACCCTCGACACCGAACCGGCGTGGAACGAACCGCCGGAGCAGGGCTCGACGGCCTATCCCGACGAACTCGCCGAGTTCCCGCGCGAGGACGAGCACATCCCGGACTGGTGGCGGCTGCGGGCGCAGCTCCCGCTGGGGGTGGTGTTCCGGCACGCCCGCGTCGTCGACGCCTACACCGAGGGCGAGCCGCCGAAGGTCGACCGCGAGCCGTTGCCCGAGGCCGAGGTGCCGCTGGTGCTCCAGTACCTCGAACGTGAGGCCGTCGTGCTCGCCGGGGACGGACTCGGCCCGGACATCTTCGCCGACGGCGCACCGGAAGACGTCCCCGAGCGGTATCACACCGACGGCGTCTGGATCTGGCACGCGTCCGTACCGCACTACCTGCGCAAATACGGGCTCCCGCCGGAGCCGGACCTGGTCGCGCACATCCGCGCGAACACCTTCCAGCCGCCGTATGTCGAGCACCTCGTCCGCCGGACCGCGGAGGCCGACCTGCTCGGCCGCCCGAGACCCAGACCCGGCCGCGCCGACGTCAAGAGGACCGAGGGCGACGTCGCGGCCGAGCTGGAGACGACGCCGAATCCGCGGCTGCCCGACGACGAGCTGCTGATCGTGCTGGTCCGCAGGCTCGGTGAGCACGGTGTGTGGCCGGAGGCCTACCGCATCGGCGAGCGGGCCGACGGGACCTGGTGCCTCAACTTCACTCCCGATGGCTGGGAAGTCGCCGCGCACGCCGACGGCGCCCCGGTCGCCCCGCGCTACTTCGAGCGGCTTGAGGACGCGGCTCAGCAACTGCTCGGCGCGTTGCTGCTGCACCCGGCTCGGATGACCGCCGGGCACGAGACGCCGCTCGAGACCGCCAAGGAGCTCGCCGACTGGCCTGTTCAGGCGGCCGCGGGTGAGCCTCCCCTCACCCTTCTCCGGAACAAGCGCATCACCCGGCTGGTAGCGGGTACGGTCGTTCTGCGTTTCGGTGAGGAACCCGGGAACCTCGTGCACCACGACGGGGTACGGTTCGCCACGACGTCCCTGCCGCTCGAGCGGGAGCGCGTCGTGCGGGGCTACCGGCTCCGCCGCCCACTGCACGTGATCACGGGGATCACGGTTCCGTGGGCGAATCTGCCGGGTGGGGCGGTGGCCTACGTGCTGCCCAGGACGATCGCCGAGCACGAGTCCGACGGAAGCCTGGAGAGGATCGAGTAGGTGGAAGCGGCGGAAGCGATTGCCAAGGTCGACGAGTGGCTGCGCGCCGTACACGGCCCCGATGTGTCGGGCCCCGGCGGGCTGCGGATCGACCAGGAAAAGGTACGGCGCATCCCCGAAGGCTGGTCGGTGCCGTACAACACCATCGCCTTCCTCGACGAGGGGAAGGCCGAGAAGGAGATCTTCCCGCCGCCCTCGGTCGTGGTCCGCGAACCGGACGGCGAGCTGCGGCAGGCGCATCCGCACCCCGGCGGGCTGAGCGTGCCGGTCGCGTTCCCGGGTCAGGAGAACTGGCGCGAGGTCGTCGACCCGGAGTACGTCAAATCCGGCCTCGGTGAGCTGGGCGTGCCGCTGCCCGCGGTCGCGGGCTGGGTCAAGGTCAACGACGACGGCGTGCAGACCGGCGAGGAGCGCGAGAACCCGGAGTACAAGGCCGGGCCCATCCGCCGCGGCTATCCCAAGCCGGAGAACACCCTCGAAACGCTGTTGTCGTTCGCGAGCGTCGGCTGGCTGACCCGCGAGCAGCTGCTGATCGGGCTGTTGCGCTGCGAGGTGTTCGTCCCGCTCGACCTCGAAACCGGCAAGACCGACCGCTTCTACTTCACCGAGGAACGCAACGAGCTCAAGGTCTTCAGCTCGACCCGCAATCTGCCCTCGCGCGAGCACGGCTGGTGGCAGGTCGACCTCGCCACGCTCGCGGAGTTCGAACATCCGCCGAACCTGGTGATCAACGGTGGTCCGGCGACCTTCGAGGACGTCAGCGGCCCCGAGCTCGCCGACATCGCGCGCCGCTTCCCGCGTCGCGAACCGCGGATCGACACCCACGGCAAATGCCCGGAGGCCGAAGAGGATCTGGAGCGCGTGGCGCGGGAGACCGCGACCCGGATGGGCCTCGCCGAGCCGGTCAGCCCACCGCTCGGCGCCGCCGAGAAGGCCCGCAAGCGCGGGTACGAGCTGACGGCCGAGGAGTGCCAGAAAACCGTCCTCGGCGAGTCGTGGCTGCGACGGCTCAGCCTGCCGGAACCGCCGCCCGGGCGCCCCAACGACCTGCGCGCGAACGGGCTCGCCCCGGCCTACGACAACGACGGCAACACCGTGCCGAGGCTGGACACGTTCGGCAAGTACTTCGAGCGTGAACTCGACGGTTACCGCTACGGCTGGCAGCGTGTCACCGGCGCGTACATCGGCTTCGCGCTCGGCGAGGCGCTCGGCACGGCCGTCGACCGGATGCGGTTGGACGAGATCCACGCCAAGTACGGGCCCGAGGGCGTCACCGATCTGCCGCTCGCCTTCGACCAGCCGGGCCGGATCGGCTCGCTGACCCAGCGGCTGCTGTTCTACACCGAGGCCGTCATCCGCAGCCCGCACCGCGAGCAGCCGGAGTCGCGCGAGGTCGAGCAGCAGTTCGGCGACGTCGTGCGCGGTGCGCTGCGGCGCTGGCTGCACACCCAGGGCGCGCCGCTGGACGACCCCGACGGCTGGCTGGTCAAGGTGCCGGAGCTGCGCGTCCGCCGGACCTCGGACGACGTGCTGCTCAACTCCTACCACGGGGTGGTGACCAACGACCCGCAGACGCCGCCGATGTCCGGGCCCGCCGCACTGATCCCGGCGTTGCCCGCGGCGCTCACCGTCGCGGGACCCGGCAGCGGGTTCAGCGGCGGATCACGCCAGGCCGTCCGCGAACTGGCGGGCCTCACCCATCCCGGCGAGCCCGACCTCGCCGCCGCGACCTACCTGACCTGGCTGTTCGAGCCGGCGCTGACGAAGGACGCGTTCAGCTATCCGATCTGGAACCTGTCCCGGGAGATCCTCAACCCGGACAACCAGTACCAGCAGGGCCCGGAGTGGGACGCGGTGAAGGCGATGGTGGCGGAGTCCGTCCCGTTCTTCGCCGAGCACGGCCTGCCCGATCTGCGTGCCCCCGAGCTGATCGGCGACGGCAAGAGCACGCTTTCCGTGCTGGGACGTGCTTTCGCCGCATTGTCCGGCTTCGAGAACTACCCCGAGCAGGCGCTGCTGCGCGCGGTCAACCACTCGGGCCGCAGCGCGCTCACCGGGGCGATCGCCGGAGCGTTGCTCGGCGCGCGGACCGGGATCCCCGGGCTGCCGCAGAAGTGGGTCGATCAGCTCGACCTGCGGTACCTCGTGGAGAACGTCGCGTCGGACGTGTACTGGCACTTCGACCGGCACTCGGCGCTCGGCGCGCTCGGCGAGCAGTGGATTCAGCGGTATCCCCGGCACTGATCCGCCGGGACCGCAAGGATGGGGAACATGAACGCAGAGGAAGCCGTCGCGCGCCTCGAGGACTGGCTGCGGAACACACCGGACGGAGATCGCACGACCGGCCCGGCCGCGCTGCGCGTCCGGCCGGAGTACACCGTGCACCGCAACGGCGGCTGGAACTTCACGCTGAACGCCGCCGGCTACCTCGACGGCACCGACCCCGGCAAGGGCCTGTTCCCCAGCCCGGTGGTGTTCGTGCCCGACGACGGCGGCGAGATCACCTACGACCTGGCGATGATGGCCCGTGGCGCGGGTGACAGCGAAAACACCGCCGAAACCGGCTTCACCGAGTGGCGGTCCGACGTCGACCCGGAGTTCGACACCGAAGCGTTCCCCGAGCTGGGGATCCCGAAGCGCGCGGTGCGCGGCTGGGCCCAGCACACGCTGTACGACCAGAAAACCGGCGAGTACAAGGCGAATGCCGAGTACCGGCCCGGTCCACTGTGGACGGGTTACCCGACACCAGTCACCGATGTCGAGAAGCTCGTCGGGTACCTCAACGTCGGCTGGCTCAGCCGCGGCGAATTCACCGCCGCACTGCTCGACCGCGATGTCTTCGTGCCGCTGCACAACGGCGAGCCGATCTTCCGGCCGCTGCGGAACGGGCCGCCGGGGGACACCCGGGAACTGATCGCGTTCAGTTCCTCGACGAAGGTCCCGGCTGCCTATCCCGAGCGGCTCGTCGGCCAGCCGCGCCAGATCCTGAACCGCTGGCGCACCTACGCGATGACGCTCGACCCCGGCGGCCCGACGCCGATCTCGCTGACCTCGCGCGAGTTGTACCTCGTCCGCGATCCGCTGCCGCCGGGCGTCGAAGTACGCGAGCCGGTGACCGTATTCGCGCCCGAAGCGAGCCCCGAGGTTCTCGACGCGCTGCCCGCCCTGACCGACCAATTCGCCATCACGCCGCCCGATCTGCTGTCGCGACACCTCGCATACGTCGCGAAAGGCGCGCGCGAGAACGGCTACGAGCTGAGTGCTGCGGAGTGCCTGAAGTACCTTCGCGCCTTCGCGCTGCGCTACCGCAACGCGGCCAACCTGCGGAATGGACAACCACAGGACTGGCCCGACGACCTGGCCACCGAGGGCCTGATCACGCATTTCGCCGACGACGGCTCGCCGCGTCCGGTGCCGTGGACGTTCGGGAAGTTCCTCGCCGAGGGCACGCCTAGCAGTGCGTACGCGTGGCATCGCGTCCTCGGCGCGTACGTCGGCTTCGCGATCGGGGACGCGCTGGGTTCGGGCGCCGACCCCGCCGGGGCGCTGCCGCTCGGCGGTCTGACCCGGCAGCTGCTGTTCCACACCGAATCCGTGATCCGCGGCCTGCCGTCGATCACCGAGACCGGGGAAGTACCCGCGACGCTCCCCGCGGGCGGACGTCCGGACGGCTGGATCGCGCGGGCCACCGCCCACGCGGGCCCGCCGCCGTCGGACTTCTCGGGCCTGTTCGCGACGGCGTTGGCCGCGACCCTCGCGGGTGGCGTCGAAATGTCCACTGTGGATGGTGAGGTCTACGCGAAGGCCGTCGCGCGCGAGCTGACCGGCACCGCGGCCGGTCCGGAGATCTCGGCGGGCGTCGACCTGCTGGTGACCTTGTTCCGCGCGCTGCTCACCAAGGACGAGTTCGCGCTGCCGGTGCACATCCTGCTCAAGCAGCAGGAGGGCAACGACCTCGCGAAGTCCGTCCTCGCCCTGCGTGAGGACCGTGCGGCCGACGACGCCACGCAGTTCGACGGCATCGGCGACGGCCGGTCGCCGCTTTCCGTGCTGGGCCGCGCGTTGTTCGCCGCCGCCAAGCGCGGCCACGACCCGGAAGCCGCGCTGGGACTCGCCGCCCACGGTGGGCCGGTCTGCGCCGCGCTCGTCGGCGCGATGGTCGGCGCCCGCGCCGGCGTTCCCGGCCTGCCGCTCGCCTCGTCGCTGACCGACCTCGGCGTGTTGGACAACGTCGCCACCGACGTCTTCCGGCATTTCAACCGTTTCGGCGTCGCGCGGGAACCCTCCGAGCGCGAACGCTGGCAGCGGCGCTACCCCCATGGAGAGAACTAAGTGCACGACTGGCTTCACTTCCCGGCCGTACGGTCCCGCTTGCGGGGCAGCCTCCTCGCCGGGGCGATCGGCGACGCGCTCGGCGCGAAGACCGAGTTCGATTCGATCGACCGGATCCGGGAGATCGCCGGACCGGACGGGATCACCGACTTCATCCCGGCATACGGCGGCGTCGGCCGGATCACCGACGACACGCAGATGACGCTGTTCTCCCTCGAAGCGCTGATCAGGGCCCACGCGCAGCGACGCCGCGAGGGCTCCGACAGTGTTGTTGACGTCGTCCAGTCGCTGCAGATGGCCTACCAGCGGTGGCTGCACACACAGGGCGTCGCGTGGGACCGGGCACGAGGCCCGGAGTCGGACAGCGAGGCGCCCGACGGCTGGCTGATCACGCACCAAGACCTGTTCAGCCGCCGCGCGCCGGGGTTGACCTGTTTCGGCGAGCTGGAGGCGTACGGACGCACCGGCAAACGCGGCAGCGTCGACCGGCCGGTGAACAACTCGAAGGGCTGCGGCGGCGTGATGCGCGCGGCGCCGATCGCGCTGTGGTCGGAGAACCTCGCGGAGCTGTTCACCCTCGGTGCGGAGAGCGCCGCGCTGACCCACGGTCACCCGAGTGGGTATTTGTCGTCGGGCACTTTCGCGGTGCTCATGCACCTGCTGCTGCGTGGCGAACCGCTGCCCAGCGCGGTCGCGATCGCCCGGCTGGAGCTGGAACGGCACGAGCACCACGAAGAGCAGTCCGATGCGCTGGCCCAGGCGCTGGCGCTGGCCAAGGAGGGGCCGCCGACGCCGGAGAAGCTGGAAAGCCTCGGGCAGGGCAACGTCGGCGAGACCGCGCTGTCGATGTCGGTCTACGTCGCGCTGACCACGTCGGACGCGGATTCCGCGCTGCTCGCGTCGGTCAACCACAGCGGCGACAGCGACTCGACCGGCTCGGTGTGCGGCAACCTCGTCGGCGCGATGTACGGCGAGCAGGCGCTGCGCGCGAGCTGGCTCGACCGCCTCGAACTACGCGAAGTGATCGAGCAGCTCGCCGACGACGCGCTGGCGGAGTTCGCGACGTCCGCTTCGGACGCGCCAGGGGATGACGGTTGGTACGAGCGTTACCCAGCCGGTTAGATTGAGCCCCCAGCACTGGGGATGGGGAGGAACGAACGTGCGTTACCGGGTAGAAGCGGCACATCGCCCGGATGGCCTATACGCGTCCTGGGGTGAGGGCGTGTACGCCGCCCAACGGTCCACAACGGACGGCACGATCCTGCTGTCCACGGCTGCGGGCGAGGAAGCTCCGGCGGATTTCGACCGCGAGTACGAGGGCCGTCCGGCCAGGATCGTGCTCGCGAACGAGGTACCAGCGACGTTCAGCCTCCGGACCTTCTGCGAATACGACGACGAGCTGTACGAGGTGGCGCCCGGCGACGGCAGGTTCACCCTGCGCTGGACCCGCGACGATCCGGCACGGGCCGCGCAGCTGGGGCTCGTCGACTTCTCGGTGACCGTCGACCCCCGGCAGGTGACCGCGCTCTGGCAGGTCCGGAACGATTTCGTCGAGAGCGTCGAGAACGCCCCGGAGCCGGGCACGGGTGACCAGAACGCGTTGTTGCGCGCGATCGGGCGCGCGCTGCGGGACGCGGCGCCGTCGGGCTGGCAGCGCGTCGCCGCGCAGTTCCGCCAGGTCGGCAACTACGCCGAGCTCGAGATCCGGGTGGTCGGCGACGACAACGGCCCCGTGTCGGTCTCGCTGCCGGCGCCGCCCCGGCTGTCGGCGTACTTCGCGCGGCTGCGGTCGGCGATGTACAAGCCGGAGGAAGGCGCGTGGTTCCAGGGCACGTTCACCCTGGACGCCGCCGGCCAGTTCGACTTCGATTACGACGCCCAGCACGAGCCGACCTGGCGGGTCGCGCCGAACGACGGGGGCCGTCCGTCGACCGCGCCCTACGGTGTCGAGCTGGCGTCGTACCCGCGCGCGTCCAAGCACATCCCGGGCTGGCTGGCCGTGAAGGCCGGGCTTCCGCTGGACGTGACGTTCCGGCACGCCCTCGTCGTCGACGCGCACAACGAGGGCGAACGACCGGTGGTGAACCGGCCGCCGGTACCGCCGGACCAGGTCCGCGGGGTGCTCGACTACCTGTTCCGCGCGCCCGTCGCGGTACATCGGCCCGCGCCACTGCCGGACATCTTCGCGCCGCCCGGCGCCCCACCGGACGTGCCGGACGCCTTCCACACCGACGGGTTCTGGATCTGGCCCGCCGCGGTGCCGCATTACCTGCGGAAGTACGGGGTGCCGCCGGAGCCGGAGTTCGTCGACTACATCCGGGCCGCGGGTTTCCGGCCGCCGTACGTCCCCGAGCTGGCCCGCGCGACAGCGGAGGCGGAGGTCCTCGGCGCGCCGCGACCCGCGCAGTCCGAGGCGGACCTGCCCGACGACAGCCTGCTGACCCGCGTCGTCCGTGACGGCGACGTCGGGAAGCTGAGTGCGTCGGAGACGCTCGACCTGCTGTTCCACCGGCTGACCGAACTCGGGATCCCGTCCGCGGCGTACCGGATCGGCGCGAACGAGATGCCCGCCGAGGGCGTGTGGACCCTGCGTCGTGCCGAGAACGGCTGGGAGGTCTCGCGGCCGCCCACCGACCAGCCCGTCGCGTTCGCCAACCTCGGCGACGCGGCCCGGTTCCTGCTCGGCACCCTGCAGTTGTTCCCACTCCACGCGGCGGAGGAGTCCGACCAGCCCGCCGACTGGCCGATCCTGCCGATGCGGGGCGAGCCACCGCTGAACTTCTTCCGCGGCAAGCGGATCGTCGTGCTCCCGGCGGGGACGACGGTGCTGCGGTTCGGCACGGAAACCGGCAATCTCGTGCACGCCGAGACGACGCGGTTCGCCGAGACGTCGCTGGCGTTCGACCGCGAGCGGGAGCGGCGGCTCTACCGGGTCCAACGGACGCTGCGCGTGCTCACCGGCGTGACCGCGCCGTGGAACGGGATGCCGGGTGGCGCGATCGCCTACGTCCTGCCGCGGCCGATCGCACAGCACCTGGAGGCCGGCGCGCTCAGCCGCGTCCAGTAGCGGTGACGAGGACGGCGGGGGACCACCAGTAGTCGGCGAGGGGCTCGACCTCGACGTCGGTGTAACCCGCTTCGGTCAGCTGCGTCACCCACGTCGCCGCGGGGTGTTCCCAGTTGGTGCGCTCCTTCGCGGTGACGAGGCCGAGCAGCACCGGCAGCAGGAACCCTTGTGCGACAAGCGAAGCGTCGGTGCCGTACTCCGCGACCCCGCGTTCGTAGCGGGTGACCAGCGAGCGGAGGTGTTCCGGCGAACCCTCGACGTACTCGGGGACGTCGAACTCGGCGATCACCAGCTTGGCCGTACGTGGCCTCAGCACCCGCAGCACGCCGGCACGTTCGGCGGGCGGGATCGACTGCAAGGCGAACGTCGACTGGGTGAGATCCCACCGGGGGTTCTCGTGTCCGAGGAAGCTCTGCGCGGTCGCCTCCCACGTGTGGACCTCGCGCACCAGCCGCCTCCGCGCCGCTTCGAGCAGCGCCCCGGACGGCTCCACCAGATCGACCCGCATCGGGGAGTGCCGCGCCTGGGCGAGCGCGGGCACGACCGCGAGCCCGTCGCCGCAGCCGAGGTCGAGCAGTGCCTTCGGCTGCTGGGCGTCGTAGCGCGCGGCGAGTTCGGCGCTGAGCCGCCGGTACAGCTCGACGTTCCCGCCGCCGCGGATGAACGTGGTGAACGCCCGCGGCTGCTCGTACACCGGCCCGGCCGTCTCGCCGCCCAGGTACGTCCGGAGTTCCGCGGCGAGCAGCGATCCCGCCTCGGCCGCGGCTTCGACATGCGCGCTCGCGGCGGTCAGATCGGCGGCACGATACGCGGCGAGGGCGGCGGCGAGCGAGTCGGTGATCGTCACCCTTCCGTGTTTACCGGACCGGGCCTCAGCAGGGCACCCACAATGTCACCCTGGTGCCACTGCCAGGACTCGATTCGACCCGCGCGGTGCCGCCGACCTCGCCCAGCCGCGCGGTGATGGACTCGCTGATCCCGAACCCGGCGGGCGCGGTGTCCGGGCTGAACCCGGTGCCGTGGTCACGGATGATCACCGCGATGCCGCGGTCGCGTTCCTCCACCCGGACCACGACCTTGTCGGTCCCGGCGTGCTTCATGGTGTTGCGCATCGCCTCGCGCACGGCGTCGCGGATCGCGATCTGCCGGACCTCCGACAGCGTGTCCTCGTCGAGCTCGGCGACCACGAGCTGGGCGCGGAGCCCGTCGCGCGCCATCTCCGCGGCGAGTGCCGCGAGCTTCTCGCCGAGCGGCCGCGAGCCCGCCTCGGCCCGGTCGGCGTTCGCGTTCTCGATCAGCTGCCGGACCTCCATCGCCTGCGCCCGCGCGAGCCGCCGCACCTCGATCAGCCTGCGGCCGGGATCCTCCGTACCGCCGAGCGCGATCGCCTCCAGCGTCTGCAGCACGGTGTCGTGCAGCAGCCGGTGCTGCTGGGCGCGTTCGGCGAGCCGTCCGTTGCGGATGCCGTACGCGAGCGCGAGCCGGGTGCCGAGCCCGATCATCACCAGCGCCCCTCCCGCGGTGAACAGGACGCCGAGCATCGCGGGGTAGGTGCCGACCGCGTCGCGGATGTCGACATGGCCACTGCTCAGCCACGTCGCCAGCAGCCGGGTGGGAAAGCTGGCCACGGCGAGTGCCAGCCCGGACGGGATGCCGAGCGCGAGCGTGAGCAGCGCGACCTCGCCGAAGAGCTGTTTCGCGGGCACGAGCAACGCATCGGCGTACACGTGGTTCGGGACGCTCAGCGCGATGATCACCGGCGAGAGCAGCGTGAACGCGACGTCGACGGCGATGAGCCGAGCCGCGCCACGCGGTTTGAACGGCGCGGACCGCAGCAGCCACCGGACGCCGTAGGCACTGAACACGAAGGACACGAGCGCGATCGCACCGACCACGACCGCTCCGGTGCTCCCGTGCGCCGAGACATACACGGCGAACGCGCCCGGAATCGCGAACAGGCGGTAGACCAGCGGGACGACGGCGACGTAGCGGGCCGAGCGCAGCAGCAACCCGTCGCGATGGGTGGAATCGACCGGCCCGGCGATCTTCGAGATCCGGCGCAGCGCACGGACCGGCGTCGGATCGCCGACCTCGTCGGACAACTCGCTCGTCGCGGTGGCCAGCGCGGGCGCGCCGCGGCGCAACAGTGTCACCAGGAAACTGGCGCCGCGCTCCGGCTGAGGCGCCTCGCCCGCCATCGATCCTCCCTGCCCGGCACCGGGCCCCGTCCCCGTACCGAGCCAGGAGTATCTCCAACCGTTGGCAAAACGGTCCAGCGTCCGAACGGGCGGCTGCGAATCCGTAATACGGAATTCTCTCGGGTTTCTCCACGGCCGAGCGCCGCCCGGGGAGCGATAGCAAAGGTCCCTTGCTCTCCCCGCCCAGGTCAGAGGCGCCTCAGGAAGGGTCGCCGATGCCGTTCTCGGCCGCCCAGCGCTTCAGCTCGGCGACGGCCTCGTCGTGCTCCAGCGGCCCACGGTCCAGCCGCAGCTCCTTGAGGAACTTCCACGCCTTCCCGACCTCCGGCCCCGGCTTCAGGCCCAGCAGCTGCATGATCGCGTTGCCGTCGAGGTCTGGCCGGACGCGGTCGAGGTCCTCCTGCTCCTTGATCCGCGCGATCCTGGCCTCGAGGTCGTCGTAGGTCGCCTGCAGCGCGGCGGCCTTGCGCCGGTTGCGGGTCGTGCAGTCGGCGCGGACCAGCTTGTGCAGCCGGGTCAGCAGATGTCCCGCGTCGGTCACGTACCGGCGGACCGCCGAATCCGTCCACTCGCCCTTCCCGTACCCGTGGAACCGCAGGTGGAGGAACACGAGCTGGGAGACGTCCTCGACGATCTCCTTCGAGTACTTCAAGGCCCGCAAACGTTTGCGGGCCATCCGGGCACCGACCACCTCATGATGGTGGAAGCTCACGCCACCGCCGGGCTGGAACTCGCGCGTGGCCGGCTTCCCGATGTCGTGCAGCAGGGCCGCGAGCCGCAGCACGAGGTCCGGCTCCGAGGTCGGCTCGTGCCGGGACTCCAGATCGATGGCCTGGGCCAGCACGGTCAGCGAGTGCTGGTAGACGTCCTTGTGCTGGTGGTGCTCGTCGATCGCCAGCCGCATCCCTGGCACCTCGGGGAGGACACGCTCGGCGAGCCCGGTGTCGACCAGCAGTTCCAGGCCGGGCCGCGGATCATCCGCGAGAAGCAGCTTCGACAGCTCGGTCTGGACGCGCTCGGCGGTGATCCGGTCGATCTCGTCCGCCATCGATGTCATCGCGTCGACGACGCGCGGTGCGGCCGTGAAACCCAGCTGGGCGGCGAACCGCGCGGCCCGCAGCATCCGCAGCGGGTCGTCGGCGAACGACTCCTGCGGCGTGGCCGGGGTGTCCAGCACCTTGTCGTGCAGTGCCTGCAACCCGTCGTGCGGATCGATGAACGTCTTCGTGGTCAGGTCGATCGCCATCGCGTTGACCGTGAAGTCGCGGCGCAGCAGATCGCCCTCGATGCTGTCGCCGAAGGTGACCTCGGGGTTGCGGCCGACGCGGTCGTAGGCGTCCGCCCGGAACGTCGTGATCTCGAGCGTCATGCCCTTCTTCGTCACGCCGACCGTGCCGAAGGCGATCCCGACGTCCCACACCGCGTCGCCCCACGCGTTGACGATCGCCAGCACCTGGTCCGGCCGGGCGTCGGTGGTGAAGTCGAGATCGCTGGACAGCCTGCCCAGCATCGCGTCGCGCACGCTGCCACCGACGAGGTACAACCGGTGACCCGCCTGGGCGAACCGCGTCGCGAGTTCATCCGCCAGCGGGGAGATGCGCATGAGTTCCGCCACCGTGTTCTGCATCGCTGAGGTGTGCTGGGCAGTACTGTGCTGGGCGGCCTGGTTGGCGACCACGTTGTTCACGGGAATCCCACTACTCGAGGTGTGTGCTTGCTTTCGCCACACCGGACACGGACACGGTGAGCCAGCGTACCCGGACACCCGTTTGCTCTAGCATCGCAGCATGTCTGGATCAGCCGGTCGCACCGGCGCCTCGAAGCCGCGAAGGCGACGCAGGCGTCAGCGCGGCAGGCGGCTGACCACGGTCGACGAGACGTCCGCCGGCGGGCTGGTCGTCGATCCGGCCCGCGAACACGCGGTGCTGATCGGCCGTCTCGACCGGCACGGCAAACTGCTCTGGTCCCTGCCGAAAGGTCACATCGAGGACGGTGAGACGGTGGAACAGACCGCGGTGCGCGAGGTGAAGGAGGAAACCGGCATCTCCGCGCGCGTCCGGCGGCCACTGGGCACCATCGACTACTGGTTCGTGGCCGAACGACGCCGGGTCCACAAGACCGTGCACCACTTCCTGCTCGAGTCGTACGGCGGCGAACTCTCGGACGAAGACGTCGAAGTCACCGAGGTCGCCTGGGTGCCACTCGCCGAGCTGGAATCCAGACTCGCCTACGCGGACGAGCGCAAGCTCGTGCGCAAGGCCAAAGAACTCTTCGCGCACGAAAAGCGCGCGCCCGAGGGAGCCCCCGAGTGAAGCGGTTCGCCGCCTTCGTCCTTGTCGTCCCGCTGCTCGCCTTCTCCGCCCTGTTCGGCGGCACCGCGCAGGCACAGGTGGAGCAGGAGCCGCCGCGGCTGCGGCTGGACATCACCCAGCTGAACCCGAGGGTGATCACCACCAGCTCGACGACGTTGACCATCTCCGGCTCGATCACCAACATCGGTGACCGCCGGATCTCGACGCCGAAGGTGCGGCTCGAGGTCGGCGACCGGCTGACCAGCTCCAAGCAGCTCGCCGACCGGCTGGCCGGGGCGGGTGGCACCGACCCTTCGCTGACCGACTTCGCGGTGGTGACCCAGGAGCTGGAGCCGGGACAGACCGCTCCGGTGAACGTGACCGTCAACCTCACCGGCGGCCGCGCGGCCTACCAGCTGGCGAAGCCAGGGGTGTACCCGCTGCTGGTCAACGTCAACGGCACCCCGGAGTTCGGCGGCCAGGCCCGGCTCGCCGCGGTCAGCACGCTGCTGCCGGTGCTCAGCGCGCCGGGCAGGTCCGCGCCGGAGAAGCCCGCCAAACCGGCGAGCGTGACCACGCTCTGGCCGATCGCGGACAACCTCCCGCACGTCTACTCGGCGGCGCTCGGCGGCCCGCTGACCCTGACCGATGACAGGCTCGCGGACGAGCTCGGCACCGGCGGACGACTGAACGCACTGGTCACGGCGGCGCGCACGGCCCAGACGGACGACCAGCGGCTCGCCTCGTCGCTGTGTTTCGCGATCGACCCCGACCTGATCCAGACAGTGGACGCGATGACGCGCGGCTACCAGGTCCGCGTCGGCGCGGGCACGGTCGAGGGCAGGGGCGTCCAGGCCGCCCAGGACTGGCTGGCCGGCCTGCGCGCGCTCGTCGCCGGGCGCTGTGTGGTGCCGCTCCCGTTCGCCGACGCCGACCTCGGCGCGCTGACCCGGATCCGCTCCGGCAGCGGCAACGCCGACCCCGGGCTGCTGGCCAAGGCGGTCGGCGGCGCGGGCACGATCACGCAGCTGCTGAACGTCCAGCCGCTGAACGGCGTGCTGTGGCCCGACGGGACGCAGGACGACCAGACGCTGACCGCCATGGCGGGCGCCGGGATCCGCACGGTGCTCACCAGCTCGGCGAACCTCCAGTCGGACGAGCTGGTGACCAGCGAGGTCACGCTGACCGGCAGCGGGATCAGGGCGCAGCCGATCGACGCGCTGATCTCGGACGCGATGAACGGGGTCGCGAATCCCCACCCGCCGATGGCCAACACGGTGCTCTCCAGCTCGGTGCCCGCGATCTCGGCGCAGAACGGGCTGGCCGCGATCGCGTTCCGCGCCGGTCTCGGACAGAGCCAGCAACAGCCGGGTGCGCACCTGCTGGTCGCTCCGCCGCGACACTGGGACGCTCCGCTGTCCGAGGTGTCCGGCTTCCTGCAACGCGTCGGCGACTACCTCGGCTCGGGGCTCGTCACGGCCACCGACCTGCCGAAGCTGCTCAACGGCTCGGCGTCGGGCACCGCGTCGATGAACACCAAGGGCGACCTCGCGTCGGGCCCCGACGGCGACGTCACCACGGCGCTGTCCCGCATCAACGGCCAGGCCGCCAACCTGCAGTCGGCGATGGTGGCGGATCCGACCAAACCCAAACCGGTGAAGCCGGAGGACGTGACCGAGCCGGTGCGTGGCGCGCTCCTGCGCGGCGCGTCCACCACGTGGCGTGGCGCGGACGCGAGCATCGTGACCGCGAACGCGAAGGGTGACCTCGACGCGATCAGCGACCGGATCACCGTCGAGCGGCCGAAGCAGACGATCGCGCTCGCCTCCGGGGCGTCACCACTCCCGGTGTACGTCAGCAACGAGCTGCCGGTGGGGATCTGGACCCGGATCGCCTTCAACAACAACTCCGGCCTGCGCCTCGACGACAAACGGAACCTGTTCTACCCGGCGGGCGGCAGCAAGAACGAGTACATCCCGGTCGAGGCGCTGCGCGCGGGACGGCTCAGTGTCGATGTGTCGTTGAGCACCCCCACCGGTACTCCGCTCGGTTCACCCGCTCGGTTCGAACTGACGTCCACCGAGTACGGCGCGATCACCATCATTGTCACCATCACCGCAGGTGGAGCGCTACTTCTGCTCGCTTCGCGGCGGATCTACCGGCGCGTCAAAGAGGCGAAGTCCGGCCGCGGCGGAACCAGCTGACACCCTCGGAGCGTTCGTCGTTTGAGTGTTTCGGGGGGTCGCCGATTACCCTGGTTCGACCGGTGTCGCGGCGGCTGCCCCGCTGAGGCACGCCAGAACGAAGACCGAGGATTGGGCACGCGTGGACAATGAGCCGGGTAAACCACCCGAGCGTGCGAGTCGTCCTCGGCGCGAAGGCCACCCGCCGCGACAGCGTCGTGAGCGGAGTGACCGGGGAGAGCCTCCGCCTCGTCCGACGCGCACCGAACGGCCCGCGCCGAACGAACGCCGTCAGCCACCTCCCCAGCAAAACCCGCCCCCGGAACGTCGCGAGCGGCCGCAACCGCCGGTGAACGGCAGGGGCAGGCCGCTGCCGCCGCCCGACAACCGGACCCGCCGGATGCCGCCGGTGGAGCGTCCCGGCCAGACACCACCACCGCCCGGCGCGGCACCGCAGCAGGGCCTGCCGCCCGTCCGGCGGCAGCCGCCACCCCAGACGCCGCCGCCGACCAAGCAGGTCCGGCTGCCCCAGCCGTCCGGTCCCCAGCGGATCCCGCCCGCGGCGCCCCCGCCGGGCCAGGCCCCGGCGGCGAAGACACCCGCTCCGCCGCAACAGCCACCCGCGCGCGGGCGCGGCACCCGCCGTCCGGCCCCGGTCCGGCCGTGGGAAGAGGGTGCGCGCCGCGACGCGGAGGCGACCCGGTTCATCCCGCGCACCCCCGGCGTCCCGATGGGCTCGCGCTGGCCGGTCGCCGATCCCGACGTCCTGCGCCCCTACGACGCGCTGGCCACGCAGGTCATGCCGCGGATCACCGACGCGCCGCTGGTGCGTCCGGCGAAACCCGGCTCGACCGCCGAACAGGAAGCGATCAAGGAGCAGGGCCCCTCGATCGCCAAGGCGAGCGGCCGGATGGCGATCGCGACGCTGACCAGCCGGATCACCGGGTTCGCCTGGAAGATCATGCTGGCCGCGGCCGCCGGGCTCGGCGTGGTGAACGACTCCTACACCGTGGCCAACAGCCTGCCGCTGATCGTCAACGAACTGCTGCTGGGCGGGGTTCTGACCAGCATCGTGGTCCCGCTGCTGGTGCGTTCGCAGGACGATCCGGACGGCGGCGAGGCCTACACGCAGCGGCTGATCACGATGGCGATCACCGTGCTCGGCATCGGCACCGTGCTCTCCACGATCGGGGCACCGTGGATCACCAAGGTCCTGATGGACGACAAGGGCCACGCGAACCTCGGGCTGGCCACCGCGTTCGCCTATCTGATCCTGCCCGGCCTGTTGTTCTACGGCCTGTTCGCGGTGCTGTCCGGCATCCTGAACGCGAAACAGATCTTCGGCCCCGGGCAGTGGGCGCCGGTGGTCAACAACCTGGTCATCATCGTGACCATCGGGCTGTACGTCGTGGTACCCGGCGACCCGACGATCGACCCGCTCAAGATGAGCGACCCCAAGCTCCTCGTCCTCGGCGGCGGCACCCTGGCGGCGATGGTCGTCCAGGCGCTCTACCTGGTCCCGGCGCTGCGCAAGTCCGGCTTCCGGTTCAAATGGCGCTGGGGGATCGACGACCGGCTGAAGGAGTTCGGCAGCCTGGCCCTGTGGATCCTGGCCTACGTCGCGGTCAGCCAGATCGGCAACATCGTGAACACCCGGGTGCTGACCCAGGGCGCCCCTGGCGGCGTGACGATCTTTTCGAACGCCTGGCTGCTGTTCCAGCTGCCCTACGGCGTGATCGGCGTGTCCCTGCTGACCGCGATCATGCCGAGGATGAGCCGGTCCGCGGCCGACGGGGACCACAAGAAACTGGTCGCCGACCTGTCCTACGCGTCGCGGCTGTCGACGCTGACCATGCTCCCGATCTCCGCGGTGATGGTGATCGCGGGCAGCTCGATCGGTGTGGCACTGTTCACCGTCGGCAAGGGCTCGCTCGACTCCGCCGAGCGGCTCGGCGAGGCCCTCGCCGTCTCGGCGTTCGGCCTGCTGCCCTACGCGCTGATGCTGCTGCAGATGCGGGTGTTCTACGCGATGAAGGACTCCCGCACGCCGACCGTCATCATGGTCGTGATGACGGTGGTGCGGATCCCGCTGCTGTTCCTCGCCGGCGGCGTCCTCTCGCCGGAGAACGTCGTCATCGGCGTGATGATGGTCAACTCGCTCGGCTACATGGTGGCCGCGGTGATGGGCCAGGTTTGGCTCTGGGTGCAGCTGGGCAACCTCCGCAGCAGGCGAGTCATCGGGGTGATTCTCTTCACCGTGTTCGCGAGCGCACTCGGCGTGGCGGCGGCCTGGGTCGTCGGCATGCTCGTCCCGTCCGCGTTCGGCCCGACGGTGCAGGCCTGGGCGAAGTTGATCTTGCAGGGCATCGTCGGTCTCGGGGTCTCGTTCGGGGTGTTGATGGCGCTCAAGATCCCCGAGCTCGACCCGGTGACGCGGAGAATCACCCGGTTGATCAAGCGCGGGTAACAATTTACGCACGGATGGCGACCGTTCACGCGTCGTATTCTGGGTAACCTCGTACGGGGAGCTACGCGGGAGAGAGTGTGGACACGAGACGGAGCGAACAGGCAGGGGGTGCGAGCCAGGTGGGCATCCGGGCCCAGGGAGGGTCGCTTGCCCCCGGCCGGGTCGTCGGTGACGGCCGGTATCGTCTGCTCGCCCAGTTCGGGGTGGACGAGCGGGCCGGGGCGCATCTGTGGCGAGCGCGGGACGGGCAGCTGAAGCGCGATGTCGCGCTGACCCTGCTGGTCGGTGACCCCGCGGACCCCGAGTCCGCGCGGCAGGCCCGGCGCACCCTGGAGCGCGCCGCCCACGCGTCGAAGTTCGGCCACGGCGGTGTCGCCCGCGTGCTCGACGTGCTCAGCCTCGGCAGCGGCGTGACCTCGGGTGAAGGACTGCTCGGCGTCGTCGTCGCGGAATGGACCAAGGGCAGCGACCTGGTCGACCTCGTCGCGCAGCGCCCGGTGGCGCCCGCCGCCGCGGCGCGGATGGTGCAGGCGCTGACCGAGGCGGTCGAGCAGGCCCATCAGAACGGCCTCGTCCTCGGCCTCGACCATCCCCAGCGGCTGCGGCTCACGCCGAACGGCGCGCTGAAGCTCGCCTTCCCCGGCCCGCTGCCGGAGGCGACACTGCGCGACGACGTCAAGGCGCTGGGCGCGGTGCTGTACCTGCTGCTCACCGGGCGCTGGGCGCTGCCGGGCGGCCCGCCTGCCATCCCGGCGGCGCCGCATTCACCCGACGGCCGGATCATCCCGCCGCGCTCGCTCGTCCCCGCCGTGCCCGCGGATCTGTCCTCGCTGGCCGTCCGCACCATCGAGGACGGCGGCAACGGCGGCATCCGCACCAGCGCGGCGATCCTGCGCGTACTCGACCAGGTCGCCGAGGAAGAGGAACGCACCCAGCTGATCAAGGCGGTCGGCACCGAGGGCGAGGCACAGGGCGACGGCACGGTGTGGACCACCAAGAAGCCGGTCAAGGACGTGGCACGCCGCCGCAAGCTCGCGCTCGGCGTGACCGTGCTGGTCGTGGCGACGGTGGCGATCCTGGCCTGGGTCGGCCTGATGTTGATCAACCTGTTCCAGGGCGATTCGAAGGCGAGCGGGCCGAACATCAACGTCGCCCAGCCGCAGTCGAGCCAGCCCGCGCAACCGCCGCCGCAGTCGCAGGCCCCGCCTGCCTCGCAGCCGCCGGCGGTGGGCGCGCCGGTGACTCCGCAGTCGGCGGCGGTCTACAACCCGCAGGGCAAGGGCGACAACCCGGGCAAGGCGAAGAACGCGATCGACGGCGACCCGGCCACGACGTGGAAGACCGACCAGTACCAGCAGCAGCTGCCGGTGCTCAAGAAGGGCGTCGGCCTGGCGGTCTCGTTCAAGGACGCGATCAAGCTGGCGCAGGTGAAGATCACCTCGACCAGCCCGGGCACGAAGGTCGAGATCCGCTCGGCCGACACCAAGAACCCGGTGCTGGACGACACGAAGGTGCTGGCGAGCGCGGACCTGACCGGCGGCGAGACGACGATCCCGCTGCCCCAGCCGCAGCAGGGTCAGAACTTCATCGTCTGGATCACCCACCTGGGCGACGACCACGGCGACGGCTTCCTCACCGAGATCGGTGAACTGACCTTCCTGCCTGCGGGGTGACTGTTCCGGGGAAGTCAGTAGGCTTCCCCGGGTGACTGCTGCAGCTCCTACGGACGCGGACCTCATAGCGGCGCACGCCGCGGGGGACCCACGCGCGTTCAGCGAACTGGTCGGCCGGCATCGGGACCGCATGTGGGCGGTCGCCCTGCGCACCGTACGGGATCCGGAGGAAGCCGCCGACGCACTGCAGGACGCGTTCATCTCCGCCTTCCGCGCCGCCGGGAACTTCCGGGCGGAGTCCCAGGTCACGACCTGGCTGCACCGGATCGTGGTGAACGCGTGCCTCGACCGGATCCGCCGTCGCCAGGCCCGTCCCACCGTCCCGCTGCCGGAGACCGGGTTCAACGAACCGGCGTCCCCGCGCGACTCGATGGCCGAGCGGGAGACGAGCCTGCTGGTCAGGGCGGCGCTGGAGCAGCTGCCCGAAGAGCAGCGTGGCCCGATCGTGTTGGTCGACGTGGAGGGATACTCCGTCGCGGAGACGGCCAAGATGCTCGGTATCGCCGAGGGCACGGTCAAGAGCAGGTGCGCGCGAGGCCGCGCGAAACTCGCGAAGGTTCTCGGACATCTGCGGAACCCCGATGCGATTGCGAACGTCCCAACTAACGAAAGCAAACGAGATCGTGCTACCCCGGGCGAGCGACGGGGTACCAGGCGGCCGCAGGGCACGCCGGGTGAGGTGGAGGGACGATGACGGACGAAACACGGGGGATCGGCGGGATCGTCGGCCCGCCCTGGTCTGTCGATGTGCTCGCCGACCTCCACGCCGGAGCCCTGGACGAACAGACGTCGGCCGATCTGTGGCCGAGGGTGCACGCCGACCCGGACGCCCGCGCGATCATCGACGCGCTCGAATCGACGCAGTCCGACCTGGCGGCGCTCGCCACCGCACCGGTCGAGCCGATGCCTGCGGAGTACGCGGCCAGGATCGACGCGGCGCTGGCCGCCGAGTCCTCGGCAAGGCAGGCGGCCCAGGGGCCGCGTCAGTTTCCTGGACAGGCACAGCGTGAACAGGCACCGCCCGTACCCGGGCAGGCCCCACAGGCGGGCCCCGGGCTCGCCCCGGTGGTCGACCTGGCGGCGGCACGGAAACGGCGGAACAAGCGGATCGGCTGGGGCGCCGGGATCGTGACCGTCGCCGCGGCGGCCGTCGCGGCGATCGCCATCATCGTGCCCGCCACGCAGCAGAGCGGGGGCCCGACCGGCGGTATCGCCCAGCCCGCGCCGTCGGGACCGGCCGGTCCGGCGGGGCCGACGCTGGGTGGCGACGGCAGCGGCGCGCAGTCGCTGCTGGGCAAGTCGCTCGGTGTCCGGGACTTCGGGCCGCTGCAGACCGAGGAACGGCTCGACGCGTGCGTCGCCGCCAATGGACTGGACCCGGCCGTGCGGCCGGTGGGCGTGCAGCCGGTGACGGTCGAGGGCAAGGCCGGGGTGATGGTCGTCTACACCACCGGCAAGCTCGCGCAGTACCGCATGGTGGCCTTCGGCGCCGACTGCGGCCCCGGTAATCCGGCCAAGTTGTTCGACAAGGTAGTTGGGGAGAAGTAGCGGCCGTCACGAGCGGGAACACTGCAACCTACGATCGTGTTGAGCCCGGTACACGGGGCACTACGAGCGGAGGTCACGGGTGGCTGCCGAGGACATCAGGAACCTGATCATCGTCGGATCGGGTCCTGCCGGATACACCGCCGCCGTTTACGCGGCGCGGGCACAGCTGGAACCGCTGGTGTTCGAAGGAACCCAGTTCGGCGGTGCGCTGATGACGACGACCGAGGTCGAGAACTTCCCCGGCTTCCGCGACGGCATCCAGGGCCCGGACCTCATGGAGGAGATGCGCAAGCAGGCCGAGCGATTCGGCGCGGAGCTGCGCTCGGAGGACGTCGAATCGCTGGAGCTGACCGGGGACGTCAAGTACGTCGTCGCGAACGGCCAGCGCTACGCGGCGCGCGCGGTGGTCCTCGCGATGGGGGCCGCGGCGCGGTACCTGAACGTGCCCGGCGAGCAGGAGCTGCTCGGCCGCGGCGTGTCGGCCTGTGCGACCTGTGACGGCTTCTTCTTCCGCGACCACGACATCGTGGTGGCCGGCGGCGGCGACTCCGCGATGGAGGAGGCCACGTTCCTCACCAAGTTCGCCAAGTCGGTGACGATCGTGCACCGTCGCGACGAGTTCCGCGCCTCGAAGATCATGCTGGAGCGCGCCCGCGCGAACGAGAAGATCAAGTGGCAGCTGAACTCGCAGATCACCGGGGTGCTCGGCGACGGCAAGGTCGAAGGCCTGAAACTGCGGGACACGAAGTCGGGCGAGGAGTCCACGCTGGACGTCACCGGGTTCTTCGTCGCGATCGGCCACGACCCGCGCAGCCAGCTGGTGCGCGGCCAGGTCGACATCGACGAGAACGGCTACGTGCTCACCAAGGGCCGCACGTCCTACACGAACCTCGACGGCGTGTTCGCCGCCGGCGACCTGGTGGACCACACCTACCGCCAGGCCATCACCGCGGCCGGTTCGGGCTGCGCGGCCGCGATCGACGCGGAACGATGGCTCGCGGAACACGGCGAGGCAGAGACCGCCCACGAGGCCCCCGAGCTGGTCGGCGGCGGTTACGGCGCAGCCGCGAACTGACCATCCGGACCTTTCTCAGCCGCTCACCCCGATAAGGAGAACCCATGTCCGAAAACACCGTGAAGGTGACCGACAAGACCTTCGTCGACGACGTGCTGACCAGCGAGAAGCCGGTTCTCGTCGACTTCTGGGCCACCTGGTGCGGGCCGTGCAAGATGGTCGCCCCGGTGCTCGAGGAGATCGCGGCCGAACACGGCGAGAAGCTGACCATCGCCAAGCTCGACATCGACGCGAACCCGAACACGGCGCGTGACTACCAGGTGATGTCCATCCCGACCCTGATCCTCTTCCAGGGCGGCAAGCCGGTGAAGCAGATCGTCGGCGCGAAGCCGAAGGCCGCGCTGCTTTCGGACCTGGCCGACGTCATCTCCGCCGACGCCTGATCCGTCCCCCGGAGAACCCGGGCCTGCGGGAATCATCCCGCCGGTTCGGGTTCTTCACCGTTTCGGGGCTTCGCGCCGTGGGTAGCTGATCACTGCGTGAAGATGTGGTGTCGCACACACCCGGTCTCCGACGCCTTGACGTACCACCCGGGCCTGCGCGCTCACCGAGAGTCCACAGGGCACAATAGGGTCGCTAGAGTCTCTGGGTCACCGCCCAGCAGAGGTTTTCTGTCCCGCATCGAGTTCTTTTCGGTGCCCGAGGAAGAGCGAGGAGTGCATGCGGGTACTCCGCCGCGGCGACGCCGGACCGGATGTCGCCGAGATCAGGTCGATCCTTGCCGCGATGGACCTGCTCCCGCCGGTGACCGACTCCGGGGAATACGGCGTGTTCGACACCGCCGTGGAACACGCCGTGCGGGCCTTCCAGCAGCGCCGTGGGCTCATCATCGACGGCTTGGTGGGCCCTGCGACGTACCAGGCGCTCAAGGGCGCCAGCTTCCACCTGGGGAGCCGCCCGCTGCAGTACATGCTGTCCTCGCCGGTGCACGGCGACGACGTGTTCACCCTGCAGGAACGGCTCACCGAACTCGGCTTCGACGCCGGTCGGCCGGACGGCTACTTCGGCCCGCAGACCGAGCGCGCGCTCAAGACGTTCCAGCGGGACATGCGGCTCGCCTCGGACGGCATCTGTGGCCCGGCCACCATCCGCGAGCTGCACCGGCTCTCCTCGCCGCGCGCCCGCGGCGGCCGCCCGGTGTTCCTGCGTGAGCAGGAGCAGGTGCGCCAGGCCGGGCCGAGGCTGCGCGGGAAGCGCATCGTCATCGACCCCGGCCACGGCGGGGACGACCTCGGCGTGATCGCGGGCGGCCTGCGCGAGGCCGACATCGCGTGGGATCTGGCGCGCCGTCTGGAGGGCCGGATGAAGGCCACCGGCATGGAGGCGCTGATCTCCCGCGGCCCGAACCAGAGCCCGACCGAGAGCGAGCGGGCGAAGTTCGCCAACGACGCCGGCGCGGACCTGTTCCTTTCGCTGCACAACGACGCCAACGACTCGCCCAAGGCCGAGGGCGTCGCGAGCTTCCACTTCGGCACCGGCAACGGCACCACGTCCACGGTGGGCGAGCTGCTGGCCGGCTTCATCCAGCGCGAACTGGCCGCGCGAACCGGCCTGCTGGACTGCCGCACGCACTACAAGACCTGGGAGATCTTCACCAAGACCCGCTGCCCGGCGGTCCGGGTCGAGATCGGCTACCTGACCAACCCGGACGACGCCCGCAGGCTGGCCGACCCCGCCTTCCGCGACGTGGTCGCCGAGGGCATCCTGGTCGCCGTGAAGCGGCTGTACCTGCTCGGCGAGGGCGATCAGCCGACCGGCACGTTCACCTTCGCCGACGTCCTGGCCCACGAACTCGCGAAGGCCGAATAACCACCCACTCGCGCGCCCTGGGTCCGCACCACAGCGGACCCACCCCACCGCGCCTCCGAACAACCCACAACCCGGCCGCATTTGGCTGAAAATTCACCCACCTGGCCGCTGCCACAACACTTTGCGCCCCACCCGGGCCCGGCACACAACACCTAGGGACATCCCCCGCCCTCCCTGGGGGGCGTCCCCAATAGCAGTCTACCCATCCACAGGTTTTCCACCGCGCTCATCAGCAATCTGTGGATAACTCGTCCCTTCTTCCACAGCTGTGCACAGGCGCCGAAATGGTGCTTTCGTCCCAGACTTCTCCGTGCTACGCGGCTCGCACCGAGAAGTCTTCCGAGACTTTTCCGGCGGCATGTCGAGAAGTCCGAAGCAGCTTCTACGTCCCCGGTGAGAGACACTCGAAGCCGGAGGAGAGCCGTCATGAGCAAGACCCTCACGACCACCGAAGCCGTCCAGCGGGCGACCGGCCGCGACTGGGCGGGCTGGAACCTCGAACTCGACACCTGGGGCGCCGCCGAGCACCCGCACAAGGACATCGTCGCCTGGCTCGTCGGTGAACACGGGCTCGGCAACTGGTGGGCACAGACCATCACCGTCGAGTACGAACGCGCTCGCGGGCTCCGCGCGCCCGGCAGCGGGCGCGACGGCCGCCACAACGTCAGTGCGAGCAAGACCGTCGACGTCGCGGTCGAGGACCTCTACGCCGCCGTCACCGACGAAAAGCTCCGCGCGGAATGGCTGGCGGACGGCGAGCTGCGGGAACGCACCAGCCAGCCGCACCGGTCCGCGCGGTTCGACTGGGGCGACGGCACGACCAGGGTCAACGTCGGCTTCGTCGACAAGGGCGGCAAGGCCCAGGTCGGGCTGATCCACGAGCGACTGACCGATGCCACCGAGGCGGAGAAGTTCAAGACGTACTGGCGAGAGCGCTTGGCCGTGCTCAAGGAACTGCTCGAACAGCGGGGCTGAGCGGTCGCTACGCGCGGCCGAGGCTCGGTTCGGCAGTGGTGATGGTCACCTGGCCGAGCAGCCGCTCCAGCGCCGCCTCGACGTCTTCCTTCCAGGTGATCGCCGAACGCAGCTCCAGGCGCAGCCGCGGCCACTTCTTGTGCGGCCGGACGGTCTTGAAGCCGACGCTCTGCAAGAACGCCGCGGGCAGGACGCAGTCGTGCCCCGACGCCGGATCCTCGTCGCCCGGGGAGGCGTCGCCGAAGGCTTCGATGGCCCGTACACCGCGTTTCGTCAGATCTTTCGCGACCGCCTGCACGAGCATCCGGCCGAGCCCGCCGCCGCGGAACTCCGGCAGCACGTGGAACGCCGTCAGCAGCACGGCGTCCGCGCTCGGCGGCGACGTCGGGAAGGCAAGCGCGCGGGGCACCGCGTTCGGCGGGGCGTAGAGCACGAAACCGACGGGGAGGGTGTCGCTGTAGACGATCCGGCCGCAGGAGCCCCATTCCAGCAGGACGCTGGACACCCAGGCTTCCTTCTCGACCTCGGTGGCGCCGTACTCCTCGGCCTGCGCCTTGAGATGCGGCGCGACCTCCCAGTAGACACACCGGCGGCAGCTCTTGGGCAGGTGCTCCAGATTGTCCAGTGTGACGCCCACAACGCGACGCGACACCCGCGACCTCCCTGGAATACACAACCCGGCTGGCTGGTATCGGCCGCTGACCTGCGAAAGCGCAGGGCGTACCGAAAGAGCCCCCACCGAGGATAGGCCGATGTGACGAGCGCGGAAAGGGGAGGGTGCCCGAACGGCGCCCGGTTACACTCGATGGATCTACCAGCAGGTAGATCGAGACCGCCGAGCCCCGGGTGAATCCTCCGATGACCGAGAACCGCCCCGTCAAGCCGCAAGCCGGCCGCCACAACCTCGACCCGCACCTGGAGCGGTACGCCGCCCGCACCGCGGGGATGACCGCCTCGGAGATCCGAGCGTTGTTCGCGGTGGCCAGCAGGCCCGAGGTGGTCTCCCTCGCCGGCGGTATGCCGAACCTCGCCGCGCTCCCGCTCGACACGCTGTCGGCCCAGGTCGCCGAGATCATCGCCGAGGACGGGCTGGTCGCGCTCCAGTACGGCTCCGCACATGGGGTGCCCGCCCTGCGGGACCAGATCTGCGAGATCATGGCGCTGGAGGGAATCAAGGCGCATCCGGACGACGTCGTCGTGACCGTCGGCTCGCAGATGGGCCTCGACATGGTCACCCGGCTGTTCTGCGACCCCGGCGACGTCGTGATCGCCGAGGGCCCGTCCTACGTCGGCGCGCTGGGCTCGTTCGCGGCGTACCAGGCGAACGTCGTGCACGTCGCGATGGACGACGACGGCCTGGTCCCCGAGGGCCTCCGCGAAGCGCTCAAGCAGGCCGAGAAGGCCGGGCAACGCGTCAAATTCCTTTACACCATCCCGAATTTCCACAACCCTGCCGGCGTCACGCTGGCCGTGGAACGCCGTGCCGAGATCCTCGAGATCTGCCGCGAGCACGGCGTGCTCGTCGTCGAGGACAACCCGTACGGGCTGCTCGGTTTCGACGGCCAGACCTACCCGGCGCTGCGCTCCATGGACCCCGAGAACGTCGTGTACCTCGGCTCGTTCTCCAAGACGTTCGCCTCGGGCCTGCGCGTCGGCTGGGTGCTCGCCCCGCACGCCGTGCGCGAAAAGCTCGTCCTGGCGGCGGAATCGGCCACGCTGTGCCCGCCCACCTTCAACCAGATGATCGTGTCGCGGTACCTCGCCACACACGATTGGAAGGGCCAGATCAAGAAGTTCCGGGAGAACTACCGCGAACGCCGCGACGCGATCCTTTCCGCGCTGGAGCAGTACCTCCCGGCCGGCTGCACGTGGACCAAGCCGGACGGTGGTTTCTACGTGTGGGTGACGGTGCCGGAAGGCGTCGACACCAAGGCGATGCTGCCGCGCGCGGTCACCGCCAGGGTCGCGTACGCGTCCGGAACCGGTTTCTACGCCGACGGGTTCGGCAGCCGTCAGATGCGGCTGTCGTACTGCTACCCGACGCCCGAACGCATCCGGGAGGGCGTGCGCAGGCTCGCTTCGGTGCTGGAGTCCGAAATGGACCTCGCCCGCACCTTCGGTAGCGTGAACACCCGCCCGATCTCGGGGCCGCAGACCCCTTATCCGGACACGGTCTGACCGGCCGCGCGTCCTCGAACAGCATCAAAGGAGTTCCCACGGTGGTCGACCACACCGTTGCCGTGCTCGCCGGTGGGCTTTCGCACGAACGCGACGTCTCTCTCCGGTCCGGACGGCGGCTTTCGGCCGCCCTGCGGGCCGACGGGTTCACCGTCGAGGAATGGGACACCGACAGCGGGCTGATGGAGCGGCTGCGCACGCACCGCCCCGACGCCGTGGTCGTCGCGCTGCACGGCGGCGAGGGCGAAAACGGTTCGGTGCAAACGGTTCTGGAGATGCTGGACGTCCCGTTCGTCGGCACCAGCTCGCAGGGCTGCCGCCGCGCGTGGGACAAGCCGATCGCGAAATCGTTGGTGGCCAAGGCTGGGTTCGCCACCCCGGACTGGGTTGTGTTGCCCCACAGTACTTTCCGCGAACTCGGCGCTCAGTCCGTGCTGGACGCCATGGTGGAGCGGCTCGGCCTGCCGATGATCCTCAAGCCCGACCAGGGCGGGTCCGCGCTCGGCGCCCAGGTCGTCCGCGACGCGGCCGAGCTGCCCACCGCGATGGTCGGCTGTTTCGCCTACGGGGACACGGTTCTCGCGGAGCAGTTCGTCGACGGCGTCGAGGTGGCCGTCACCGTCGTCGAAGGTGAGAACGGGGCCGAGGCCCTTCCCGCGGTCGAGATCGTGCCGGAGAGCGGCATCTACGACTACACGGCGCGCTACACCGCCGGGCTCACCGACTTCTTCACCCCCGCGCGGATTTCCCCGGAGGCGGCCAAGGCTGTCGGAGAACTCGCCGTTTCCGCGCACCAGCAACTCGGCCTGCGCGACATCTCCCGTACGGACGCTGTGGTGGCCGAGGACGGCACGGTGTACTTCCTCGAAGTGAACCTGTCGCCGGGGCTCACCGAGACGTCCACGGTGCCAATGGCCATGGAAGCGGCCGGGCAGTCACTGGGTTCCGTGTTCGGCGATCTCATCGCCCGCGCCGTACGCCGCGCGGGCTGACCCCCACCCTTCACCGAGCGACCACGAGCCGGGCGGACTCCGCCCGGCTCTGTCGTTGGCGCCCCTTTGACCGCCGCCGCGGGGCACTCTTTTCCGCGTTCGACACCTGATCACTTCAGGTGATCATGACTTCACCACCAGGAACTGTCACCGTGACGAAAGGCCCTGGTGTGATCCCTAGTCGGATTCCGGTGTCCGATTCGCCGTATTTTCGTCCATCAGCGCGACAATGCGTTCGAGGTCGTCGACCGAGCCGAATTCGAGCACGATCCGGCCCTTGCGGCGGCCGAGGTCGACCTTGACCCGGGTGTCGAACCGATCGGAAAGCCGGTTCGCCAGCTCCTGGAGACCGGGCGCCTGCATCGGCTTGCGCGGCGCGGCCTTCTGCTTCGCCGGCTTCTCACTCTTCTTGAGCGTGACGGCCTCCTCCGTCGCCCGGACCGACATACCCTCCGCGATGATCCGGGCAGCGAGCTCTTCCTGACTCTCGGCGTCGTCCAACGACAGAAGGGCGCGCGCGTGTCCGGCGGAAAGCACGCCCGCCGCCACCCGCCGCTGTACCGGGAGGGGGAGCTTCAGGAGCCGGATGGTGTTGGTGATGACCGGGCGGCTGCGGCCGATCCTGCTCGCCAGTTCCTCGTGGGTCACCGCGAACTCGTCGAGCAACTGCTGATACGCGGCTGCCTCTTCGAGCGGGTTCAGCTGGACTCGGTGGATGTTCTCCAGGAGCGCGTCCCGCAGCATCGACTCGTCTGCGGTCTGCCGGACGATCGCGGGAATCGCTTCGAGCTCGGCCTGCTGCGACGCACGGAGTCGCCGCTCGCCCATGACGAGCTCGTACTCGTCGTTGCCGAGCTCGCGGACGACGATCGGCTGCATGAGACCGAACTCGCGGATCGAGTGCTCGAGTTCGGCCAGCGCCTCTTCATCGAAGACCTGACGCGGCTGCTTCGGGTTGGGCTTGATCGCGCTGACGGGCACCTCGCGGTACACCGCACCGGCGACCTCACCGCCGTGGGAACCGGCTGCCCCGTTCGCCGCGAACCAGCCCGTGTCGTCCTTCGACCCGGACTGCGTGTTCGCGGGCGCCGGGTCGGCGGGGGAGGAGGACGGCGCCGAACCGCCCGTGGTCGCCGGCCCGGTCGGGATCAGCGCGGCAAGCCCGCGCCCCAGTCCTCCGCGTCGTTCAGTCATGAACCATTTCCTCCTTGACCCAATGCGCCTCGCTCGGCGATCTCCCGCGCCGCGTCGACGTAGCTCATCGCTCCCCGGGAACCGGGGTCGTAGGCGAGCACGGTCTGGCCGTACCCGGGCGCCTCGGAGACCTTCACGCTGCGCGGGATGACGGTCTTCAGCACGAGATCGCCGAAGTGGTTACGCACCTCCTGCGTCACCTGGTCGGCCAGCTTCGTGCGGCCGTCGTACATGGTGAGCAGGATGGTCGAGACGCTGAGTTCGCGGTTCAGGTGCGCCTGGACGAGCTCGATGTTGCTCAGCAGCTGCCCCAGGCCTTCCAGCGCGTAGTACTCGCACTGGATGGGGATGAGGACCTCCTGCGCGGCGACCATCGCGTTGACGGTCAGCAGACCGAGCGACGGCGGGCAGTCGATGAAGACGTAGTCGACGCCGATCTCGTCGAGGATCTCCGACGAGATCGCCTCCTTGAGCCGAGACTCCCGGGACGCCATCGACACGAGTTCGATCTCGGCGCCGGCGAGATCGATGGTCGCGGGGACGCAGTAGAGATTGGGCGACTGCTCGCTGACCGCGGCCGCCTCGGCGAGCGAGACCTCACCGATGAGCACCTCGTAGATGGAGGGCGTCCCGGACCGATGATCGACGTCCAGCGCGGTGCTGGCGTTGCCCTGCGGGTCGAGGTCAATGACGAGCGTCTTGAGCCCGTGCACGGCGAGCGCGGCGGCCAGGTTCACTGTGCTGGTGGTCTTGCCAACGCCGCCCTTCTGGTTGGCGACGGTCAGCACGCGCCGGTGGGTGGGCCGGGGGAGTCCGCCCTCCTCGGGGTGCAGGACTCGTGCGGCACGGACGGCTTCCTCGGCGATCGGGGTCCAGGCCAACTCGTGGCCGGTGTTCGCGGAGTCGGACGGTGGGGGAGTCACCGGTCTCGACACCTCCTCTGAATAGACGACTGGTTGACGTACGCACCGCGTCGTTTCACGTGGAACATGCGGCCCGTTCTCCTGCGCTAGCTCCTCCTGCCGCGTGGCCGAGGCGACTTCGGCGGCAGGCGTTTGATCATCACAACCGTGCTGGGGACGTCGAGTACCTTCGCGCCACACGTGGCGACTACCGGATCGCCGCCCCCGAGTTTGCGGACGGCCGCCCGGTCCCGCTCGATCTCCGCCGCGACGCTCGCCCCTTTGAGGGCGACCACGGATCCTTGGACACGAACAAGAGGAAGACACCAGGCGGCGAGCCGGGCGAGCGGGGCGACCGCGCGAGCCGTGACGACGTCCGCGCCACTCAGCTCTTGAAGAACCGCCCGCTCCTCCGCACGTCCTCGGACGACGGTGATCGGAAGTTCCAGCTTCTCGACGACCTCGGCCAGCCAGTCGATCCGGCGGGCCATCGGTTCGAGGAGAACGATATCGAGGTCCGGTCGAGCGATGGCGAGCGGTACTCCCGGAAAGCCCGCACCCGACCCGACGTCGATCACGCGGGCACCTTCAGGGATCCGCTCACCGATGACAGCGGAGTTGAGCACGTGCCGATCCCAGAGCCGGTCGACCTCCCGGGGGCCGATGAGGCCGCGCTCGACACCGTGACTCTCGAGGAGTTCGACGTAGGCCGCAGCTTGGTCGACGTGGTCACCGAACACCCGAGCCGCTGCCGTGCGCACCGCGGAAGCGACGCCGTCCAAGCTCACTACATCCACTCCTTGTCTGCCGCGTTTCACGTGAAACGCGCTCGGCTGATTGTCCCTGATGCCGCGACCAAATCGAGTCGACAGACCGCAACTGTGGACAAGTCCACTCCGCGAACGGAGCCTACGGCGCGTTTCACGTGAAACACAGCCTTGTAATTCCCGCCCCCGAAAGCAGAGAAGCGGCCCGCCGTAGTC
>NZ_JBHYIK010000011.1:0-10416 GCF_042739735.1 Amycolatopsis sp. NPDC059027
CCTTACGGGCGTCTGACGCCCGTAAGGTGGCCTTAACGGCATTTTCGTCCACTGTGGACACGTCCGCTGGGCGCGAAATCGGGCCGCCGAGGGGACGCGGGCGGCTAACGTCTGCGGCATGGGGAAATTCAGGTTCGGGATCGGGCTGCGGGCCCTGGAAAACCAGGACGAGTGGATCGCGAAGTGCCGCCGGGCCGAGGAGCTCGGGTACGACGCCATCACCGTCCCCGATCATCTCGGCAAGGGCAGGATGGCGCCGTTCCCGGCGCTCGCGGTCGCGGCGGCGGTCACCGAGCGGCCTCGTCTGGGGCCGTTGGTGTCCAACGTGCCGTTCTACAACCTCGGCCTCTTCGCCCGTGAGGTCTCGACGACGGTCAAGCTCACCGGCGGCAGGCTCGACCTCGGGCTCGGCGCCGGGCACATGAAGCACGAGTTCGACGACGCCGGGCTGCCGTGGAGCCCTGCCCGCGAACGCATCGCCTTCCTCGGCAAGAGCCTCGGTGAGCTGGAGAAACACTTCGAGGACGAAGGCGTGGAAGCGCCGCCGCTGCTCATCGCGGGCAACAGCGACGGCGTCCTCGCTCTCGCCGCGGCCCACGCCGACATCGTCGGGTTCGCGGGACTGCGTCAGGCACCGGGCAAGCCACCGGGCACGTTCATCCTCGACGACGCCGCCACGGTGGACGAACGCGTCGGCCACTTCCGCGCCAAGGCCGCTGGCCGCGAGACCGAGGCCAACATGCTCGTCCAGAAGGTGACCGTGACCGCCGACCGGCGTGCGGCCGCCGCGGAATGGGCGGCCGACATCCCGTGGCTGAACCTCGACGTCGACGCGTTGCTGGAAGCGCCGCAACTGCTGCTCGGCACGATCGACGAGATCATCGAGCAGCTCGTCGCCCGGCGCGAGCGCTACGGCTTCTCCTACATCACGGTGTTCGAACCGGCGATGGAAGACTTCGCGCCGGTCGTCACCGAGCTGTCCGGCAAATGATCAGTACGCGACAGTGAAGCGCCGCCGCGAGTGCTTCGGCTGCTCGATCTCGTCCACGAACGCGATCGCGTAGTCGTCGCCGCCGATCTTCGACGCGCCGTTCTCGTCGGCCAGCAGGACGTCGCCGCCGAGCCGGAACTTCCCGGTCCGCTCGCCCGCGGCCCAGGCACCGAACTCGGCGGCGGGGCTGACGTAGAACCAGTCCACATCGGACGGCAGCTCCCGCACCGCGGCAAGCACGTCGGCGTGGTTGCCCGCCTCGGGCTTGTACTCGTCGGGGAACTCCGGGGTGTCGATCAGCCGCGGCCCGCCCTCGGCCACGTGCAGGCTGCCCGCACCGCCGACGAACGCGAGCCGCGCGCCCTCGGCGACAGCGGCCTTCGCCAGCGACGGGACGGCGTCCAGCAGCTTCCGGCCGTCGGCGTCCTCGCGCGCCGGGGTGGCGACGACCAGCACGTCCGCGCCCTTCGCGACCTCGGCGACGAACGGCGCGTCGTGCAGCGAGCCGGCCCGCGCGGTGAAGTCACCGGAAATCCCGTCGACGTTGCGCGCGACGCCGACCACGTCGTGCCCACGCCGCCGCGCCTCGGCGCCGATCCTGCCCCCGGCGTATCCGGTCGCGCCGAAAATCACCAGCTTGGCCATCGCGTACTCCTCAATCTTGTTCGATCCAGCGATGACGCCGATGGTAGGAACGCGGATTCGGCTACTTCAACGAAAGCAACGCACCCCGGGGTAGGCGTACAGCTCAGCGCGCCGGCGCCGTCCACATGCCGGGAACACCCGTGGGAACTCAGCCGCCGATCGTGGCGAAATCCGACTGCACGGCCTGCTTGGTCTTCTCGACGTCGACCGGCGCCCGCACCTCGCCGACCGCCGTCGGCTTCGCCAGTACCCGATAGCTCGCGGTCTTGTTGGGCAGCTGGAAACGGACGTCGCAGGCCAGCGTGAGCGTGGCCTCCGGCGCCGTGTTCCCGTCGGCCTTGCAGGTCTGCGCGCCGAGCGAATCGGCGCTGACCTCGACGGTGAGGGTGACGTGCACCGAGGTCCCCTGGCCGCCGCCGACGACCGAACTGGTCAGGTCGACCGTGGTCTTGCAGGTGCCGTCGTAGTCCTTGCAGTCGAGCTTGTCGCCCAGCACCGTGACGCTGGCCCGCGCGAGCGCGTCGAGCGGCTGGCCGATGGCGCCGACCGCGGCGTCGAGGTCGCTGTGGAACTTCTTCAGCGCGTCACCGGTGATCGGCTCGACCCGCAGGTCCGTGCCGAGTTTCGCGCCCGCCTGCTGGTCGAGCAGCGCCGGGGCGAAGCTGACCACGCGGTTCGGCTGTGCCGTGGTGACACGGAGTTTGCCGAGCCCACTGCCCACTTCGTACACCTCGGTGCCGTCGGGCAGCTTGGCCCGCACCGGTTCCCGCACCTGGTCCATTGAGGACAGTGCGGTACGCAGCCCGGCGGCGACCTTCGCGGGCGCGAGCCGCGCCGCGGGGTCGAGCGGCAGCTCCGACGGCGCCGAGCGCACCCAGCTCGTGCCGAACTGCGCGCCGTCGTCGGGTCCGTGTGCCTTCCAGTAGTCGGGGTTGGCGGCCAGGTAGAGCTGCCCGGCCGCGATCGCGACCTGCACCGGCTGGCCTTCGATGGGCAGCACGCCCACCGCGCTGCCGCCCCGGGTGACGCGCCACTGCTGATCGCCCCCTGGCAAGGTGCTGCCGTAGGCCAGCGCGGGCGCCTGTTCGAGCGCGGTGAGCGCGGTGTCGACGGCCGCGCGCTGCTGAGCGCGTTTGCCGGCCAGCTGCCGATCGCCCGCCGAGAGCCCGGCACTGCCCTGCACGGCCGCCTGACAGCCGCTGAGCAGCAGCGCCAGCGCCACCACCGCGGTGCCCCATCCAGCTCGCATACCGTTCCTCCGCCGCACCGAAATCCCATCGCGGCGGCGCGCGCCACGCATGCGGATCTGTCCGTCACGCACCGGATCCCCCGGGCGTGAGGCCTGCCCGTGGCACCCACCGCAACCTACCGGTTCCCGCCTGGTTTACACTTTCCAGGTTGTCTCGGCGAGGCGGGTTCCTGCCCTGGTGCCCGGCGTGATCGACGCGGCGGCTTTGAGGCCCCCGTGTTTGTGCACGCCTGGACTCGCCGCCGAACGCAGCCGCCCCGTACAGCCCATCCCCGCGCAGCATGTTTCCACCGAACATGTTGGTGAAAGAAGGAGTGCTCAACCGTGTCCGAGGTACGTCTTTCCGTCGAGCCGCGCACCGAGTTCGGCAAGGGCGCCGCGCGTCGCACGCGTCGCGCCGGCAAGATCCCCGCGGTCCTCTACGGCCACGGCTCGGACCCGCGGCACTTCGCGCTGCCGGCGATCGAGTTCGCCCGTGTCGTCCGCGAGAACGGCAGCAACGCCGTCATCACGCTGGACCTGGAGGGCTCCGTCGAGCTCGCGCTGACCAAGACCATCGTGGTCCACCCGCTGAAGAACTACATCGAGCACGTCGACCTGCTGGTCGTCAAGCGCGGTGAGAAGATCACCGTCGACGTCCCGGTCGTCGTCACCGGCACGCCCGGCCCGGGCACCCTGGTCACCCAGGACCTCGACACCCTGCAGGTCGAGGTCGAGGCCCTGCACATCCCCGAGCAGGTCGAGGTCTCGGTCGAGGGCGTCGAGGCCGGCTCCCAGATCCTCGCCTCGCAGGTCACCCTGCCCGCGGGCGCGACGCTGGTCACCGACGCCGAGGCGCTCGTCGTCGCGGTGAACGAGGCCCGCGCCACCGAGTCCGAGGACGAGGGTGGCGAAGAGGCCGCCACCGAAGAAGCCGCCGAGTAATCCCTACTCTGTGAGTGACTGTGTCTGAAGACGTGCCGGGGGCCGGCGAGCTGGTACTGCTCGCCGGCCTCGGCAATCCCGGGCCGCAGTACGCCGGCAACCGGCACAACGTCGGGTTCATGGTGCTCGACGAGCTGGCCTCGCGGATCGGCGGCAGGTTCAAGGCCCACAAGAGCGGCGCCGAGGTGGTCGAAGGCAGGCTGGCCGGCTCCCGGGTGGTGCTGGTCAAACCGCGTTCGTACATGAACCTCTCCGGTGGTCCTGTCGTCGGCGCCGCCCGGTTCTACAAGGTCCCGGCCTCCGGGGTCGTCGTCGTGCACGACGAGCTGGACGTCGACTTCGGCGCGCTGAAGCTGAAGCTGGGCGGCGGGGACAACGGCCACAACGGCCTGCGGTCCATCACGAAATCGCTGGGCACCCGTGACTACTACCGGGTCCGCTTCGGCATCGGCCGCCCGCCCGGCCGCCAGGATCCGGCCGATTTCGTGCTCAAGGACTTCTCGACGGTCGAGCGCAAGGAGCTCCCGTTCGAGGTCGACCGCTGCGCCGACGCGGTGGAGGCGCTCGTCTCGACCGGGCTGGCCGCCGCGCAGAATGCCTTCCACGCGGGCTAAGGAAGCTGGCAACCTGGAGTCATGACCCCCGATGAAGTCCGGGGGGTCAGCTTCGGCAAGCCGCCCTTCGGCAGGAGGGGCTACAACGAGGACGAGGTCGACGCGTTCCTCGACCTCGTAGCGCAGGCGCTGGCGGGCCGGAACACGCTGACCCCGTGGGACGTGCACAACGTCGAGTTCAGCAAGCCCCCGCTGGGTATGCGCGCCTATCACATGCGCCAGGTCGACGCGTTCCTCGACGACGTCGAGGAAGAGCTCTGGCGCCTCCGGGACGCGCCCCCGCCCAGCGGCTGAACCACGTCGTCGCTGGTAGCGGCTCACGTAATCATTCTGTGATGTGCGACACAGCGCGTTCGGTAGTCCCGGCTCACTCGATGGGCGATTGTTGGCCGCCTGATCGGGGTGAGGAGTCGGGCGAGGCCTTTCGGGGAACTCTTCAAGGGTTTAGGACGGACTACGGGAATCCGTAACCCACCCCTCAATCGGAGAGAGAGTCCCATGTCGTTCACCGCCGAAGACCTCGCCGAGGTCACCTTCGGTAACGCCCCGATCGGCCGCCGCGGCTACGCCAAGCACGAGGTCGACGCGTTCATCCGGCGTATCGCGAAGACATTCGCCGAGGAGGACGACCTGACCGCGGCCGAGGTCCACCACGTGATGTTCTCGCGGCCCCTGATCGGCAAGCGCGGCTACGACGAGCGCGAGGTCGACGAATTCCTCGACGAGGTCGAACAGCAGCTGGTCACCGAAACCGGGCGGCACGTCCCCGGTGTGCCGCTCGCCCGTGTCCAGGACGAGGCGACCGACGAGCGAGCCACACCCGAAGCCCTCGAAGAGCCTTCCGAGCGCATCAAGGAGCGGTAATGGCGGTGACGGCGATCGAGGCGCGGACCATCCAGTTCGACCGCGCCCCGATCGGCACCCGCGGCTACTACGAACCCCAGGTCGACGCCTTCCTGGAGCGGGTCGCCGCGACGCTGGACGGCGACGACGACCTCACCGCCGACGACGTCCACGACGTCGCGTTCAGCAAGGCGCCACTGTCGAAACGCGGCTACGACCACGCCGCCGTCGACGCCTTCCTGCGGCTCTGCGAAACCACCCTCGCCGACAACAGCGGCAGCGGCACCTTCCACATCGCCCCGCCGCTGGAGCACACCCACAGCCGCCGGAGCTTCTGGCGCCGCTGATCTGGGGCCGACGAGCCACCCCGGGAGCGAGCCGGTACTACTCGGCGTTCTTGGCGATGCGGTCGGCGTACTGGACAGCGGTGGCGGCGCGCTTGACCTTGCCCGACGGCGTCTTCGGCAGGCTCCCGGCGGGCAGCACCACCACGGCGAACGGGCGCATGTCGACGGCGTCGCGCACACGGGCCGCGACCTCTTTGGACAGTGCCTTCTCGGCTTCGGGATCCCCGGCGAGCTTCGATTCGACGACGACCGCGAACCGCTCGCGCCTGCTGCCCGCGTCGAGCCGCACCGCGACCGCGTTCCCGGCGCGCACGCCCTCGACCGAGGTCGCCGCCCGCTCGATGTCGGTCGGGTACAGGTTCCGGCCGCCCATGATGATGACGTCCTTGCGGCGTCCGCAGATCACGATCTGCCCGTCGACCAGGTATCCGAGATCGCCGGTGTCGAGCCAGCCTTCGGCGTCCTGTGTCGCGAGTGGACCGTCCATGGTCAGGTAGCCCGGCGTCACGGCCTCGCCGCGCAGCCGGATTTCCCCGACTTCCCGTTCCCCGAGCCGGTTTCCCTTGTCGTCCACGATTTCCGCTTCGAGCCCGTCGAGCGGGCGGCCGAGCACCGCGAACGAACGCACGTCGTCGGTGCCGCGTCGCGGGTCGCCCTCGGGCACCGGCACGGCGCGGTTGTCCGCCTCCAGCGCGTCGGCCTCGACGACGTCGAGCGTCAAACCGGTGAACAGCGGCGCGAAGGACACCGCCAGCGTCGCCTCGGCCATGCCGTAGGCCGGGAAAACGCATTCCGCGGGCATCTTGAAGCGCGCCCCGGCGTCCACAAAGGTCTGCACGGCGGTCTCGTCGATGGGTTCGGCGCCGTTGAGCGCGATCCGCAGCTTCGACAGGTCGTAGGCGTTGTCGTCGTCCACGCGCGCCATCCGCCGCCCGACGATGGCGTAGGCGAAGTTCGGCGCCGCGGTCGTGGTCCCGTTGTACTTGCTGATCAGTTCGGGCCAGATCAGCGGCCCGGCGAGGAACTCGACCGGGGTGATCTTGACCAGCTCGACGCCGAAGGTCATCGGCACGGTCAGGAACCCGACCATGCCCATGTCGTGGAAGGTCGGCAGCCACGAGACCATCACGTCGACGTCGAAGTCGAACTCCGCGCGGTCGACCATGGCCTTCACGTTCGAGTACAGGTTGCCGTAGGTGATGCGGACGGCCTTGGGCTCGGCGGTCGAGCCGCTGGTCAGCTGCAGCAGCGCCGTGTCGGACTCCTGCGTCGGCACCACCGCGTCGAGCGGCCGCGCGTCCGCGAGGTCGGTGATCAGCCGGAACCCGATACCGTGCTCGGTGAGCACCGGCGCCAGCTGGTCGAACGGTTCGCCAAGCAGCACCAGGTCGGAGCCGATCATGCGCAGCACGCGGACGGTGTCGGCGGCCCATTCGGCGAGGTCGGTCCTCGGCGTCGGCTGGTGCAGCATGGTGACGCTGCCACCCGCCAGCCACACCGCCTGCACGGTCGGCGCGATCAGCGCGGGGGCGGCGGCGAGCACGGCGACCGCGCTGCCCGGCTTCATCCCGCCTTCGACCAGCCCACCGGCGACCTTCAGCGCCTGCCGGTGGATGTCCGCCCAGGTCCGCCGGACGGGCTCCTTGGGCTCCCCGGTGACCATCCCGCGCTGCTGACCGCGCCCCGCCGCGGTGGCGACAAGCGTGTCCACGAACCGACTCATGCCGAGCAGATTACTGTCTGCCCGTCACGACCCGCCCGCCAACCGGCAATCCGCTATTCGAGCGTTTCGGACGTCTCCAGCCAGCGGGCCTCGACGTCGCCGATCTCCGCCTGCACGGCCTTCAGCTCGGTGTTCAGTTCCATCAGCCGCGCCGGGTCGGTCGCCGCCTCCAGGAGCACCGCGAGGATCTTCTCCTCCTTGCCGTGCAGCTGATCCAGCTTCCGTTCGAGCCGCCCCAGCTCCTTCTGCGCCGCCCGCACCTCGGCCGCGCTCTTCTTCGCGGCCGCCTTCTCCTCCGCCGCCGTGCCGTGAAGGCCCCCTTCCCGGCGTCCAGCGCCGGTAAGGAGTCCTTCACGGCCGGACTCCCGCCGGGTGAGGTACTCGTCGATGCCGCCGGGCAGATGCGTCACCTTGCCGTCGCCGAACAGCGCGACCGTGGTGTCGCAGACGCGCTCGACCAGGTACCGGTCGTGCGAGACGACGACCATCGTGCCCGGCCACGAGTCGAGCAGATCCTCCAGCTGCTGCAGGGTGTCGATGTCGAGGTCGTTGGTCGGCTCGTCCAGCAGCAGCACGTTCGGCTCGGCCATCAGCAGCCGGCACAGCTGCAGCCGCCGCCGTTCCCCGCCGGAGAGATCCTCGACCGGCGTCCACTGCCGGGCGGCCGGGAAGCCGAGCTTCTCCCCCAGCTGCGAGGCCGACATCTCCTGCTTGCCGAACACGACCCGGCTCGCGACCTGTTCGATCGCCTGGAGCACCCGCAGGTCACCGGGCAGGTCGTCGAGTTCCTGCCGCAGATGCGCCAGCCTGACGGTCTTCCCTTCGACCCGGCGGCCGGTCTCCGGTTCGACGTCGCCGCCGAGCAGCTTCAGCAGCGTCGTCTTCCCGGAGCCGTTGACACCGACGAGACCGATGCGGTCGCCGGGGCCGACGCGCCAGGTCACGTGGTCCAGCAGCGTCCGATCGCCGACCCCGAGCGTGACGTCTTCCAGTTCCAGCACGGTTTTCCCGAGCCTGCGCTTGGCGAAGGCCAGCAGTTCCACCGAATCCCGCGGCTCCGGGACGTCGGAGATCAGCGCCTCGGCCGCTTCGATGCGATACCGCGGCTTCGACGTCCGCGCCTTCGCACCGCGCTGGAGCCACGCGAGTTCCTTGCGTGCCAGGTTCTTCCGCTTCTCCTCGGCCGTCGCCGCCAGCCGCGCGCGCTCCGCGCGAGCGAACACCCAGTCCGCGTAACCGCCTTCGTACTGCTCGACGCGGCCGCCCGCGACTTCCCAGGTGAGCGTGGCGACGGTGTCGAGGAACCACCGGTCGTGGGTCACGACGACCACCGCGATCCGGCGGGCCAGCAGGTGATCGGCGAGCCAGCGCACACCTTCGACGTCGAGGTGGTTGGTCGGCTCGTCGAGCACGACGAGGTCGAGTTCGCCGGTCAGCGCAGCCGCGAGCGACACGCGGCGGCGTTCGCCACCGGAGAGGTTCGCGGTCGGGGTGTCCAGCCCGATCGCGGTGATCCCCAGACCGTCCACAATGGAGCGGACGCGGGCGTTGGCGGCCCATTCGTGCTCGGCGCCGTAGCGGGCGAGCACGACGTCACCGACGCTGCTGCCCTCGGGAAGTTCGGTCCGCTGGGTCACCACGGCCATCCGCAGGCCCCGAACCTGGCTCACCCGCCCGGAATCCGGCTCGCTGATCCCGGCGAGGACCTCCAGCAGCGTCGTCTTGCCACCCCCGTTGAGGCCGACGACACCGATGCGCTGCCCTTCGGCCACACCGAGCGAAACCCCGTCCAGCAGCGGGCGCACCCCGTAGGACTTGCTCACCGACTCCAGGTTGACCAGGTTGGCCATCCGATCAGCCGATCCTTTCCACTACGCGAAAATCTCGTCCGACGGCAGGCGCCGTCGCTATCCACAAAGGACGTCCACTCCGGACACCCAGGTATGTCTTACGCGTGCACTCTCGGCGGCGCGGGCCGCGGGGCGTCGTCCCCGCCGACCAGCCGCGCACCGGGCACCGGGCCGTGCGCGACCCGGACCGTGCGGCACACCCCGGCACCGGACAGCTCGGCCGCGACCTCGACCACGGACTGCGCGTCGGCACACAGGAACGCGCACGTCGGCCCCGAACCGGACACCGTGCCCGCGAGCGCGCCGGCGTTGACCCCGGCCCGCAGCGTCCGCCGCAGTCCCGGCCGCAGGGACACCGCGGCCGCCTGGAGGTCGTTGCCGAGCAGCAGCGCGAGCTGCCGTGGATCGCCCGAGGCCAGTGCCTCGACCACCGGCGTGTGCGAGCCGATGCGCGGCGGCTTGCCCTCGGCACGGAGCCGGTCCAGCTCGCCGAACACCCGCGGCGTCGACAGGCCGCGCTGGTCGAAGGCCAGCACCCAGTGGAACGTGTGCCGCGCCAGCACCGGCACGAGCTGCTCGCCGCGGCCGGTGCCCAGCGCGGTGCCGCCGTAGAGCGCGAACGGGACGTCGCTGCCGAGCTTGGCCGCGATCTCGGCCAGCTCGTCGCGGGTGATGTCCAGCTTCCACAGCGACGCCAGCCCGACGAGGGTGGCCGCCGCGTCCGCGCTGCCCCCTGCCATCCCGCCCGCGACCGGGATGCCCTTGCGGAGCACGATGCGGACCTTCGCCTCGGCCCCCGGCTTCCCGACGTGCGCCGCCAGGGCCTGGGCCGCGCGCCAGGCGAGGTTGCTGGCGCCGGTGGGCACCGAGCCCTCACCCTCGCCGTAGACCTCGATACCCGGCTCTTCGGTGGCCATGACGGTCACCTCGTCGGTCAGCGACAGCGCCTGGAAGACGGTGACCAGCTCGTGGTAGCCGTCCTCGCGCAGGTCGGAGACCGAAAGGTGCAGGTTGACCTTCGCGGGAACGCGAACGGTCACTGGGGGCGGTACAACGGCGAGCACATGCCAAGCCTACGTGGCCTCGCCGGGAACGCTCGCGGAAGGAGAACGCACGACACGGTCTGCGCCCCGTAACGAAAAGGTCCGCCGGGCCTCCTGGCGGAATATCACACATAACCGCCGCCACACCAGATTCGCGGGGGAGAAGAGGGCGCCGCCCCCACTACCC
>NZ_JBHYIK010000011.1:10426-20196 GCF_042739735.1 Amycolatopsis sp. NPDC059027
CCCATGTGTTTGTTGTCTTTCCACCCCCCCACCCCGTGTTTGTGCCACCCCCCCCCCCGCCCCCGGCCCACCTTCGTGATGCCGGTGGATCAGGCGGCGACGCCCTGCGGACCCCGCGTTGCGTGCGTGACCCGGCCGCCGCGCTCGGCGATCCAGGCCAGCGCCGCGTCCGACCGCTCACCGCGGACGCCGAGCCGGAACCGGCCCACCGGGGTGTCCCCGATGCGGGTGAGTCCGCCGCCGATGGTGGCGAGTTCGACGTCGAAGCGGCTCGCCGCCTCGGGCAGCAGGGCACCGACCGACGCGAAGCCGATCAGGACGACGTCGACCGAGCGGTCGTAGCGCGCGGCCTGCGTGCGAGTGGTCTCGATCGCGGGCAGCAGCGTCTGCGCGGTGCGGCTGGCCGGGTCGGAGATCAGGTCCAGCACGGTGCCGCGTTCGAGGACGGCGCCGTCCTCCAGCACGGCGACGTCGTCGCACACGCGCCGCACCACGGTCGCGTCCGGGGTGGTGACCACGATGGTGACGCCCAGTTCGGCCCTGGCGCGGTCGAGGACGGTCAGCACGGCTCCGGCCTCGTCGCTGTCGACACCCGCGGTCGGGTCGTCGGCCAGGAGCACCGACGGGCTCGCCGCGAGCGCTTTCGCGACGGCGACGCGACGCAGCTGACCCTCGGTCAGCTCAGCCGGGCGCTGGGCCGCGCGCGGGGTGAGCCCGACGAGGTCGAGCAGCGTGCCCACGCGGCTGCGGCGCTGCGGGCCGTCGACGCCCAGCTGCTCCAGCGGGGTGGCGATGTTGCCGGCGATGGTCCGCTCGGCGATCAGCTCCGGTTTGGTGCCGACCACGCCGAGCTGACGCCGGATCTCGCGCAGCCGCCTGCCGTCGAGCGTGCCGGTGTTGAGGCCGTCGAGCCGGACCACGCCGCGGTCGGGACGCTCCTGCAGCGCGATGCAGCGGGCGAGCGTGGACTTGCCCGAGCCGGCCGGGCCGACGACGCCGAAGAGGGACCCGGCCTGCACGTCGACGCTCACGTCCCGTAGCGCGACGACCGGATTTCCGTTGTGGGGAAAGGACTTGGTCAGGTTTTCGACAGTGATCACGAAAGGCTCCAGAAGCAGGGCGCAGCACCCCCAGGCGCGCGCGACCGTTCACCAGTTGACCGTCCGAAATGGACGGTGCTCACGAAATGAGATTCAGGCGGCAGAACTCAGGCGAGAACGGTGGAGCGTCGACACGCACAGACCGTGCGGCGACCTTCATCGACTACACGCCGCCTGGTGAGCAGGAGCGGGCGGGCAACCCTCTTCATGGACGTGGCCTCCATCGGTCCTGGCGGTAGCACCTGCCCCGGGGAGGGTGGTTGCTGCGACTTCGGCGAGCCAGGTCTCTCAGTCGCTCGGGATGGACGCTTCGAGTAAAACCGATCCCATGGATTGAACGCAAGCCCATAGGCACAGATCACACGAGTGGCCGTGCCCAGACCTCGGGATCGGGCCGGACTTCAGCAAGCTGCGATAACGCCGTCACGCACCGGACGGACGGGGCGCGCGCCCCGCTGCCGCGACGATACGCGCGAAGTCCCCGACGTCAAGCTGCTCGCCCCGGGTCCGGGGATCGATCCCCGCGGCGACGAGCACCGCGCCGGCCCGGTCCGCGGAGCCGGCCCAGCCCGCCAGCGCCGCGCGCAGTGTTTTCCGCCGCTGTGCAAACGCCGCGTCCACGACACCGAACAGCGTTTCCTTGTCCACAGTGGACTCTTTGACGCCGGATTCCGCACGTTCGAAGGAAACCAGTGCGGAATCCACGTTGGGTACCGGCCAGAACACTGCTCGCGGAACGGCGGCGACCTTGCGGGCGCGGCCGTACCACGCGAGCTTGACGCTGGGTACGCCGTAGATGCGGCTGCCGGGCCCCGCGGCCATCCGGTCGGCGACCTCGGTCTGCACCATGACGAGGCCGCGCGCCAGCGACGGCAGCTCGGCCAGCAGGTGCAGCACGACGGGCACCGCGACGTTGTAGGGCAGGTTCGCGACGAGCGCGACCGGCTCGGCGGGCAGGTCCGCGGCCTTGACGCGGAGCGCGTCGGCACCGACGACGGTGAGCCGCCCGGCGGCCTCCTGGCCGCGCTCGGCGACCGTGGTGGGCAGCCGCCCGGCGAGCACCGGATCGATCTCGACGGCGATCACCTCGGCGCCGGCACCGAGCAGCCCGAGGGTCAGCGAGCCGAGCCCGGGCCCGACCTCGAGGACGACGTCACCCGCGCCGACCCCGGCGAGTTCGACGATGCGCCGGACGGTGTTCGGGTCGTGCACGAAGTTCTGGCCGAGCTTCTTCGTCGGCCGGACGTCCAGCTCGGCCGCGAGCCCCCTGATCTCGGCAGGGCCAAGCAGTTCCACCACCGGCAGATCGTACCCAGCGCCGGTGGCCGGGGGCGTGCCGAGGGACGCCTTGGGTGCGTTCAATGCACCGAGGGACGCCCCCGGCGCATTGAACGCACCAAGGGCGTCCCTCGGTTGCGGCCGCCCCCGCACACGACCGCTCGCGACCACTGGTGCGGCGAGCGTCACTTCGTCACAGCTGACGTGACATATGACGCCGCGATGTCACCGATTCCACTTCTCCCGGCACAACCTCGGCTCCGCACAGCCCGGCCCGGATGCGCCCCAATGTGGCGTTCGGTGCGTTGAACGCAGCCAATGCCACATTGGGGCGTTCGGGCACCTCGAGAACGGGGCACGGACCACCGAACCGGCAAAGCGAAGGCCCCCGGCGCAACGCGCCGGGGGCCTCGCGGAAAGAACAGGATCAGGGCTTGCAGCCCCAGGCGCTGTATCCGCCACGCGCGTCGCGGACCTTCTCGGCCACCGCGATCTGCTGCTCGCGCGACGCCTGGTGCGGGTAGGACGCGTATTGCTGGCCGCCGTAGGCGTCCCAGGTCTGCTTGTCGAACTGCAGACCGCCGTAGTACCCGTTGCCGGTGTTGATGTGCCAGTTGCCGGTCGACTCGCACTGGGCGATGCGGTCCCACACCGAGGTGTCACCGATGGCGGGCTGCGCCGGCTTCTTGGTGCCGACGCGGGTGATCTTCGGCTTGGGCTGGGTGGTGATCTGCTCGGAGACCTGCTCGCGAGAGACTTCCGCGCCGTTCTTCTTGGTGACCTTGTAGGTCACCATCTTCTCGCCGGGGGTGCCCGGGTCCTCGACCTGGGTCTTGCCCTTCTCCAGCGTCGGGTCGTCGACCTTCTGCTCCGGCGGGTCGATGGCCTCCTTCTGGTTGACCATCGTGACGCCGGTGCGGCTGACGTGGACCTCGGCACCGTCGGTCAGCTTGACGTCGAGGCCGCCCTCGACCGCGTCGTCCGGGCCGAGCGGCATCTTCAGCTCACCAAGGAGTTCCTTGGTGGTGACGGCGTTGCTGGTGAGCTTCTTCGGCTCGTTCGCGCCGTCGTAGAGCGTGATGTTCTTGAGGGTCTTGACCTGGACGGTCGCGCCTTCCAGCGGCAGCTCACCGCTCTGCGGCATCGACGTCCAGGCACCGGGCTTGACGACGTCGGCCATGCCGAGCTGGCTGAGCGCCTCGCCGAAGGTGGTCGCGCGGACCCAGGAGGACCGCTCGGCGCCGTCCACGACCAGCTTGAGCTGGCGGCCGCGCTCGAGCTTGATGACGCCGCCGTCGCCGACCGCGGCCTGCGGGGAGGGCGAGAGCGAGTCGTGCGCGCCGACCGACAGGCCCGCGTCCTCGAGCACCTCGCCGACGGTGCCGCCGAAGCTGTGCACGGTGCGCTGCTGGCCGTCGACGTCGACGGTGACGCTCTTGTTCGCCGCGAGCGCGGCGGCGCCACCACCGGCGACGCTGAGCAGGACGCCGAGCACGGCGCCCTTGAGGAAGCGCTTCTTCCAGGTGCGGGTGGCCTCGCGCAGGCCGTCGTCGACCTTGACCGCGGCCTTGCCCGCTTCCTTGCCGACCCGGTCCTCGGCCACCTCGTCCGGCAGGACGATGGGCGGGAGCATCGTGGTCTCGGCGTTGATGAGCTCGATCAGCTCGTCGACGTCCACGTCGATCTCGGACATGAGCGTGTCGGCGTCGGGGCCGAGCGCCGCGAGGATGTCCTGCTGGGTGATGCGCGGGTCGTCGGAGAAGTCGAGCTGCCCGTAGGCGGTGTCTTCCAGCTCACGGTCGAGTACGGCCGTCTTGCTACCAGTCACCGGGTCGTTCCCTTTCCCAAGACGTCGTATTGCTACGCCGTCCTTCGCCTCGGTGCGCCGAACCGGCGCACCTCTGAAGTCCGACACCCGCAGCCAGCGCCATCGTCACGGTTCCGAGTCGTACCAACCTCGGTTCCGCTTCCCCGACGTGCACTGACGTGACTGTGGGCGTAACAGCCGGCAACTGCTTACGCAGTTCCGACCGGCACGATCACGGGACAGTAACGGAGGTCGGCGGGTTGCGCAAACACCCCCCGGAGTGTCGTGACTTGCGTCACTCATCAGGTGGACGAATGTGACACCTCGAATGTCGCAGTCCGTTCAAGCCGATGTGACACTCGGGAGCCGGAAGACTCGTTCGGCAGTGGTCCGGACCGCTTCGGCGACCTCGTGCACCGCCTCGCCGCGGAGCCCCGCGAGGTGCCGCACGGTGTAGGCGGTGCAGTACGGCTCGTTCGGCCGCCCACGGAACGGATGGGGGGTCAGGAACGGCGCGTCCGTCTCGGCGAGGTACTGCCCCGCGGGCACGATCCGCGCCGCCTCGTGCAGCCCGCGCGCGTTCCGGAAGGTCACGGTTCCCGCGAACGACAACACATAGCCGGCGTCGGCACACCGGCGCGCGATGTGCTCGTCGCCGGAAAAGCAGTGGAAGACGACGTCGTCCGGCGCGCCTTCCTCGTCGAGGACGCGCAGGACGTCCTCGTGCGCGTCGCGGTCGTGGATCATCAGCGGTTTGCCGATCCGCTTGGCGAGGTCGATGTGCCAGCGGAAGGCGTCCTGCTGCGCGTCGTGCGGGGAGTAGTCCCAGTAGTAGTCCAGCCCGGTCTCGCCGACGGCCACGACGCGGTCCTGCCGCGCCAGACGCTCCACTTCGGACTGCTCGGCCTCGCCGAACTCCTTGGTGCGTGTGGGATGGATCGCCACCGCGGCGAACACCCGGCGGTCCCAAGTGGACGCTTCGGCGGCCCACCGCGCGGCCGCGAGGTCGTCCGCGACGGTGACCACCCGGGACACTCCGGCGCGCTCGGCGCGGTCGACCATGGCCGAGACATCGGCCGCGGTGACCGCGCCGCACGCGTCGAGATGGGTGTGCGCGTCCACCACCGACACGGGCAGCCGGTCCGGGATCGGGGGCAGCTCGCGCTTGTCGTCACCCATGCGTACCTCTTACTTCTGGATCGGCGCCCACTCCGGCCCGGTCTCGCCGAGTTCCGGGTCGAGCTTGGCGAACAACGGCGTCGGCTTGTTCAGCGGCCTGCCGACCTCGATCGGGACGGACTTCCAGCGCGCCTGCTCGGCCGCGTAGTCGCCGGTGAGGATCGGGTTGACCCGGTCGGGGATGTCGAGGTCCTCGACCTCCTTCAGCTCCGGCTGGGCGGCCCAGACGCCGGTGCCACCGAGCGCCTCGTGCACCTTCTGCGCGGAGTGCGGCAGGAACGGCGTCAGCAGCGTGTTGGCGTCGGAGACGACCTGCAGCGCGGTGTGCAGCACGGAGTCGCGGCGGGCCGGGTCGTCCTTGAGCTTCCACGGCTCCTGATCGGACAGGTACCGGTTCGCCGCGGTGACCACGCGCATGGCCTCGCTCGCCGCCTGCTTGAACCGCGACCGCCGCAGATGTCCGCCCGCGACGTCGAAAGCCTTGCGGGACAAGGCTTTCAGCTCCTCGTCGGCGGCCGCGGGGGCCTCCGGCCGGGGAATCGCGCCGACGTTCTTGTGCGCCATCGAGATGGACCGGTTGACCAGGTTGCCCCACTCGTTGGCCAGCTCGAAGTTGGTGCGCCGGACGAACTCGTCCCAGGTGAAGTCGGTGTCCTGGGTCTCCGGGCCCGCCACGGAGATGAAGTACCGCAGCGTGTCCGGGCCGAACTCGCGGAGGAAGTCGTTGACGTAGATGACGGTGCCGCGCGAGGTCGAGAACTTCGAGCCGCTCATGGTGAGGAACTCGCTCGACACGATCTCGTCGGGCAGGTGCAGCTTGCCGTACGGGCCGGGCTCGCCGCCGCGGTCACCTTCGCCGTTGTGCCCGAACAGCAGCGCGGGCCAGATCTGGGCGTGGAAGGTGATGTTGTCCTTGCCCATGAAGTAGTACGAACGCGCGTCCGGGTTGTTCCACCACTCCTGCCACGCGTCCGGGTTCCCGGACCGGCGTGCCCATTCGACGCTGGCGGAGAAGTACCCGATCACCGCGTCGAACCAGACGTAGAACCGCTTCATCGGCTGGTCGCTCCAGCCGTCGAGCGGGATCTTCACGCCCCAGTCGAGGTCACGGGTGATCGGCCGGGGACGCATGTCGTCGATCAGGTTCTTGGTGAAGTTGAGGACGTTCGGCCGCCAGTCCGTCTTGGTGGACAGCCATTTCCCGAGTGATTCGGTGAACGCGGGGAGATCGAGGAAGTAGTGCTCGGTCTCGACGAACTTCGGCGTCTCGCCGTTGATCCGCGATTTCGGGTTGATCAGCTCGGAGGCGTCGAGCTGGTTGCCGCAGTTGTCGCACTGGTCGCCGCGGGCGCCGTCGTAGCCGCAGATCGGGCAGGTGCCCTCGACGTAGCGGTCCGGCAGCGTGCGCCCGGTGGACGGGCTGATCGCGCCGCGTGTCGTCTTCGGGACGACGTAGCCGTTACGGTGCAGCGCGAGGAAGATCTGCTGCGTCACCTCGGCGTGGTTGCCGGTGGTGGTGCGGGTGAACAGGTCGTAGGTGAGGCCGAGGCCCTGCAGGTCGGAGCCGATCTGGCGGGTGTACTTGTCGGCCGTCTGCTGGGAGGTGAGCCCCTCCTTGTCGGCCTGGACGGTGATGGGCGTGCCGTGTTCGTCGGTCCCGGACACCATGAGCACCCGGTTGCCGGCCATTCGCTGGTAGCGGGAGAAGACGTCGGACGGGACGCCGAATCCGGACACGTGGCCGATGTGGCGGGGGCCGTTGGCGTAGGGCCAGGCCACCGCGGTCAACACAGGGGTGCTCATACCTGTTTAGCCTACGGATGCCCGCTGAGGCATGGTTACTGGCGTAGGAGAAGGAGGCCGGGTGTCCGCGACACGGCTGCTGGTGCTCGGGGTCGTGCGCATGTACGGCAAGGCACACGGCTACCAGGTGCGACGCGAGCTGTTGTCGTGGCGTGCGGACAAGTGGGGCAACGTCCAGCCGGGCTCGATTTATCACGCACTCAAGAAGATGACGGCCGAAGGCCTGCTCGAACAGGTCGCCGAGGACGCGGGCGGTTCCGGCCCCGAGCGCGTCGCCTACCGGCTGACCGAGGACGGCGAAACCGAGTTCATGGTGCGGCTGACCGAGGCGCTCGCCAGTGACGAGGCGACCGGCTACAGCATGTCCGCGGCTGTGACACTCATGCCGACACTGCCCCGCGACCGCGCGCTCGCCCTGCTCCGTCAGCAGCTGGCGAACATGGAAGCCCACCTCACCGCCACCCACTACGCCCGCGAACACGCCGTCGAGCTGGGCAAGCCGCCGCACGTCGGCGAGTTGTACCGGCTGTGGAGCGCGCACGCGGAAGCCAACGTGACGTGGATGCGCGGGCTCATCGCACGGCTCGAAGCCGGGGAGTACGTCATGGCAGGCGAAGGCGAACCCGCGTTCGGCGAGCCCGCCCGGTAATCAAGTTTGACTAGCGCACGATACGTGAGGCAGACTGCGCCATTCGGGTAGTCAAATTTGACTAGCTGCGAAAGGGGTTCTCATGATCAAGGCGCGCGGTCTCGAGCGGCGGTTCCGCCGCAAGGGCCGCAACGGCGGCGAAGTGCACGCCGTCAAGGGGGTCGACCTCGACGTCGAGGCCGGGGAGCTGGTCGGCTTCCTCGGCCCGAACGGGGCCGGGAAGACCACGACACTGCGCATGCTGACCACGCTGCTCAAGCCCAGCGCGGGCACCGCGACGGTCGGCGGCTGCGACCTGCTCACCGATCCGCTGGGGGTCCGCAAGAAGATCGGGTACGTGGCACAGGGCGGCGGGACCGCGCCCGAGGTGAAGGTCGTCGAGGAGATCGAACTGCAGGGCAGGCTGTACGGCCTGAGCAAGGCGGACGCGCTCAGCCGCGGCGCCGCGCTGGCCGGGCAGCTCGACCTCGCGGGGCTCGAACAGCGGCTCACCAAGACACTGTCCGGCGGTCAGCGCCGCAGGCTCGACATCGCGCTCGGGCTCATCCACTCACCGGGGCTGGTCTTCCTCGACGAGCCGTCGACCGGGCTCGACCCGCAGAGCCGCGCGAACCTGTGGGAGCACATCCGGCGCCTGCGCGACGACCACGGCGTCACCGTCTTCCTCACCACGCACTACCTCGACGAGGCGGACGCCCTGTCGGACCGGCTGATCGTGATCGACGACGGCCGGATCGTCGCCGAGGGCACGCCGGACTCGCTCAAGGCGAGGGTGTCCGGCGACGGCGTCACGATCGAGGTCGAACCGGCGTCGGCGGCCGAAGCCGCGGAGGTCGCCGGGAAGCTCACCGGGGCACACGAGTTCGCGGTCACCGGCGGCACGATCCGCTTCCGGGTGCCGCGCGGGGACACCGCGATGCCGGAACTGTTGCGGGCACTGGATTCCCGCGACATCGCGATGGCCGCGATGCAGGTGCACCGGCCGACGCTCGACGACGTCTTCCTGACGCTGACCGGCCGCAGCCTGCGCGACGCCGAAGAGGGCACCCAGCCCGTCGAGGCGGCGAAGGAGGCGAGCCATGTTGCGTGACACCTGGCTGATCTTCCGTCGCGACATGCTCGCGGCTTTGCGGAACCCGACCTGGGTGATGATCGGGATCATGCAGCCGCTGCTGTACCTGTTCCTGTTCGGCCCGCTCATGGTCGACACGGTCAAGACGCAGGGACTCACCGAGACCGACGGCTGGATGCTCCTCACCCCGGCACTGGTCGCGCAGCTGGCGTTGTTCGGCAGTTCGTTCGTCGGTTTCGCGCTGCTGGCCGAGTTCCGCTCCGGCGTGGTCGAGCGGCTGCGGGTGACCCCGGTCAGCCGGGTGGCGCTGCTGCTGGGCAAGGTGCTGGCCAACGCGCTGCAGGCGGTGGTCCAGGCGGTGCTGATCATCGTCATCGCGTACCTGGTCTTCGACCTGAACGCGCCGATCGGCGGTGTGCTGCTCAGCCTGGTGATCGTGTTCCTGCTGGCGATCACACTCGCGTCGTGCTCGTACGCGCTGGCGTTGACGATCAGGAGCGAGGAAGCCTTCCCCGCGGTGCTCAACGCCGTGCTGATGCCGTTGCTGCTGCTGTCCGGGATCCTGCTGCCGATCATTTCGGGCAAGGCGCCGGACTGGCTGTACACGATCTCGCAGATCAACCCGTTCCGGCACGTGGTCGACGTCGAGCGGAACAGCTTCAAGGGCGACTTCTCGATGGACGCGCTGTTCACCGGCAGCGTCGTCGTGGTGGTGATGGCCGTGCTCGCCGTGTGGTGGGGCGCCCGCACCTTCCAGCGCGAAAACGCCTGATCCCGCGGCCGGTGCACCGAAGGGGGGAGTGAAAAACAGAGAAGGAAGGGAAAGAACCAAAAACAAAAAACCCCCCCCCCAGCACCACAAAAAAAAAAAAAAAAAAAACA